>NZ_LLWH01000003.1 GCF_001411475.1 Pseudomonas endophytica
GATGTTGCTTCTCGTATCACCAGCCAACACCTCACCGCCGCAGGCGGTTTTGTCACCCAAGCCAATGAAATAACCAACACTCATTGATTTTCCTCCCTGTCGGCCTGGTCGAAACCAAGCTGTTTGCGACCGTAAATTGACTGTCAGCTACGACATCATTCGCACAGCGTGACACTGGACAACCATTCGGCCGTTCAACGACTCATGGCTCACCCGACAGGGGGCAGGAAGTCTTCTGGCCGCTGCACGCCTTTACGGTCGATGAACAAGATGCCGGCTAGGAAGGTATTAATAATCTCATCGCCATTGCTCAGAACGCTGCCGACCAGCGCAAGATGACTATTGCCTTCCCCCGAGGCCGTTACGATGTGTGCCTTACTGCCATCGGCATACACAACGTAATCGCCTTTTTGCGCTGCGCGTACCTGCTGGCCGTTATCCAGTGTGAACTCTACCGGTGCTGTCCCGTGTTGAATCACCCCGCCGTTACGGGTTTGGCTGCCTTGGGCGGCTACTCGGTAAATAGCGATCGGGGGATGAGCTTTAGCGTAGGCCTGACTGTCATTAACAATCGCTATGGTTTGTTCGTTGAAACCGGCCAGTTGCTGCTCTGTGAAGGGCGATTTGTCTAGATTAAAGAGAAACTCAGGGGAGACTTCGTTGGTATACAAAAGGGGAAGTTCAGCATTCATTTGTATGATCCTGATCCGTGAGAGGGTGGGCTACTGCCCTCTTGTTACCTCAGCGATAGTGATAAGTCTGGTGTGTCTCTGCCGATGGTCATAAGTGAAAAACTGTAATCCGCAGGCACTACCTTGGAGCGTTGAGCACCCCCAACAAGTAGGAATTTTCCCAAATAATTTTATTAATCAGCTGGGGGGCTCAATGTGAGATTGGATCGCAGCCCGCAAAATGCACTTGCTGCGCAGCGGGCCGGTGTTTAAAAGCGAAACCCCTTCGGGCTATCTCAGACTGTATGCAAGGGCTCACTCGCCCCCAACACCAACTGCTCCAACTTCAACAAATCCGGGATCTTCGCCACACTTTCACCTACTTGCACCGCCGCACGCTCATAGGGGCTCAGCGGGACGTCAACGAAGCTCAGTTGGCTGTCGAGCCGGTAGGAGCGCGGAATGCCTTGTACCACTAAGCCAATGAATTTAAGCCGTGGATCGCCACTTAGGGTGTTAAGGATGACGATTCGTGCTCGCTCGCCGATGACCAGTGGGCCGCCGCAGGCCGCTTCGAAACTGATTAATGGCAGTTCGCGGTCACGCCAGTTGATTTTTCGCACGTACCAGGAAGGTGAATCGCTGCTGGGTTCGCCGCGCTGCCAGTCAATGAGTTCGGCAATCGCCACGTTGGGCAAGAGCAGGTAGCGGTCGACCAATGGCAACAGTAAGCAGGTCAGGCTTCCTACACGATGATCAAGCATGGACGTTGCTCCAGTAAGCAATACGCTCCAGCAGCACCGACTCTTGATACGGCTTGCCCAGGTAGTCGTTGACGCCAATGGCCATCGCACGATTTTGATGCTTTTGCCCCGTACGCGAGGTGATCATGATGATCGGCAGGTCTTTAAGCCGCGGATTGTTGCGCACGTGGGTAGCGACCTCAAAGCCGTCCATACGCGGCATTTCGATATCGAGCAGCATCAGGTCCGGGGTGTGATCTTCGAGCACACTCATGGCATCGACCCCATCTTTGGCAGTGATCACGTTCATGCCGTTGCGCTCCAGCAAACGGCTGGTGACTTTACGCACGGTCACCGAGTCGTCGACCACCAATACCAAAGGTGGCCGCACGGCCTGAGTGAAGTCCGCCAGGCCGTGGGTTTCGTTGATCGCCCGCTGCAACGGCTGACGCGCCTGATGTGCGCGAAGATAAGCCAACAAGTCCAAAATCAGCACCACCCGACCATCGCCCAGAATGGTTGCACCTGACACGCCTTGCACCCCGGTGAATTGTGGGCCAAGGCTTTTGACTACGATTTCTCGTGAGCCGGCCAGCGCATCGACGTGCAGTGCCACACGCTGATCTTGGCAGTGAACCAGCAACACTGGCAGCGAATGGCTTTGCCCGACCAACTGCGGTTTGCCCACGGTTTGCAGCAGTTCACCCAAGTAACGCAACTCGTACTGCAAGCCTGCGTAGTGATACAGGGGCGGGTTGAGTTGGTAATACCCCTCAAGCTCAGTGGGCATGACCCGCACGATACCTTCGATGGTGTTAAGCGCAATGGCATATTGCTCGTCCCCGCACTGCACCATCAAAGCACGGTTAAGGGACACGCTAAACGGCAGGCGGATTTGAAAATGCACCCCTTGACCCGGCACCGAGTCGATGCTCATGTTGCCGCCCAATTGGCGCACCTCTTCATGCACCACGTCCATGCCGACACCACGACCGGAAATCTGAGTGATCTTTTCCGCCGTGGAGAAACCCGGCTGCAAGATAAACTGCAACACGTCGCGGTCGCTGACTTTGGCCTGTGGGTCTAATAAGCCGCGAAGCAGGGCTTTACGCCGCACCGCCTCCAGCGGGACTCCCGCGCCATCATCGCGAATATCGAATACCACGTCGCCGCCCTCATTGGACAGCTCCAGGGTAATCATCCCCTGCTCGGGTTTACCACTCGCCTGACGGATATCAGAGGGCTCAAGCCCGTGGTCGACGGCGTTGCGCAGCATGTGTTCGAGCGGCGCAACCATGCGTTCCAAGACATTGCGGTCGATTTCGGCTTCGGCATTGATCACGCTGAACTCGACCTGCTTACCCAACTCGGAAGCCACTTGGCGCACCACGCGCTTTAGACGGGGTAGCACCCGCTCGAACGGCACCATGCGGGTACCCATCAAACCTTCCTGTAACTGAGTGTTCACTCGCCCCTGTTTCTGCAACAGGCTGTAAGCGTCCCGATTGCGGGCCGCCAGTGTGGCTTTGAGGTCGAGTAAATCGGAAGCTGACTCAAACAATGCGCGCGACAGTTGTTGCAGTTGAGAATGGCGATCCATTTCCAACGGATCAAACTCATCGTAAGCCACACCCTCCACTTCGGCGTGCTGACGACTGTCGACGCGACTCTGGGTTTCCGTATCAAGGCGCCGCAACTGATCCTGCATCCGCTCCAACGTGGTCTGCATTTCGTTCAGGGCGATTTTGCCGTCGTTGACTTGCTGCTCCAGGCGCCCGCGAAGCATTGAGTTTTCGCCCGCCAGATTGACCCAGTCTTCCAGCAACTCGGCGGGCACCTTAAGCGTGTCCAGCCCCGTGCGCTCTGCCTCGGGCAGCAACCCCGCGACAGGTTCAGGCTTGCTCGCTGCCGGGCTTTGGATGGCTTGCTGGACACTGCGTTCAACCTGCTGGATATGCTCGATCAGTACCTGCGGCGAAGGCACCGGTTGACCGCTGCGCAGGGCGTCGAGCATTTGTGCCAACTGATCATGGCTGCGCTGCAACAAGGTAAACAACTCGGCGCTCGCAGACAAAAACCCTAGCGAAATGTCTTCAACAAGGGTTTCCAGCTCGTGGGCAAAATCACCAATGGCGCTGATTTCGACCATGCGCGCCCCCCCTTTGAGGGTGTGCAGATCGCGTAGCAGGTTTTCGTCTTCAATCTTACTGTGCGGATCGGCCTGCCAACGCACCAACGCCGCACCAGAGCTTTCGAGAAGGTCGAATGCTTCTTCCAGAAAAATATCCAACAGCTCCGGGTCTATGCCGTTGTGTGCCGCAGCTTCTGGGGTCTGCGGTTGAGCAGTGTTCGACTGCACCGACGATGAGGTGCTGAGCCTGATCTCATGCACAGCCTCAATCAGCTCAAGCGGCTCGTCTAATTGTTTTTGATGCCGCAGTTGTTCAAGCATCACCCCCAACTGCGCATGACAGAGCTCCAGCAGACGAGCCAATGTCGGGCTCTCGCTGACGCGGCGGTCCAGCAGACCTTCGTAAAGGTGCTCCAACTCATGGGCAAGGTCGCCAATCGGCGCAATGCCCGCCATACGCGCGCCCCCTTTGAGGGTGTGCAGATCGCGCTGCAACGAGGACAACAGCGTCAGGTTGTCGGGCTCATTAACCCAGCGCCGCAACGCCTGGCTGGTACTCTCAAGGATATCCACGGCTTCTTCGGTAAAGATGGCGACGATTTCATCGTCCACCGTGTCGGCCTTATCGACATTCAACAGCGCAGTGGCGGCGCCCAATTCTGTGATGTCCAGCGTCTGGTTACCCTCACGGCGAATCAAGCCCGTAGCGTCAGGCGCCAGCCCTTCATGCAAAAGCGCGAGGAGTGCTTCTATGCACTGCGGTTGCGGGGTGATCTCTTGCCCAGCGGCCAATTGGTCGAGCATGTTGATTAACGCTTCTTGGGCCTGCTCGGCCTCGTGAAAGAAGCGCTCGCTGACCACCAGACTGCTTTCTTCTACAGCGCCATACAGGTCGAGCAAGGCTTCGCACAGCGCATCGAACGGCTGTAGGTCTAACAAGAATGCCGATTCGCCCAAGCGGGTCAGTTGCGCTAACAGGGTGTCGAGCCCGTCGCGTTCCTGCGGGTGCTGGTGCCAATGTTGTAACAGCGTTTCAGCCTCGAGCAGAATGTCCATGCTCTGGGTCAGAAACTCGGTAATGCGCTGCGGGTCACGTGGCGTTATCCACGCGTGCGCAGGCACATTCAGGGCCATGTCCAAACGTTTACTGACGCATTGCTCAATACGCTCGATCAATTCCTGAGCGCCAGCGATCTGCGCCAATGGGTCAATATCCAGCTGTTTGAGGCCGCGATACAGCAAGCTGTCAGCCTCAAGCAATAAGCCGACTTCATGCTCATCCAGAGCAAGCTGGTGGGCCTTGTACTCGCGCACCAGATAATCCAGCGGCGCTGCCAACTCAGCCATTCTGAGCACGCCCGCCATATGCGCACTGCCTTTGAGGGTATGCATCGCCAACTGCAAATCGTCAGTGGCGTACAGCGGCAACTGCTCGCTGGCTTGATCAAGAAAATGGTTCAGGCTATTGAGGTGGGTTTGCGCCTCCTGCCGAAAAATATCCAGCAGTTGCTGATCAAAACTGACACTGCGCTGCTCAATCTGCAACGCCGGCGGTTGCCCTTTGGACAAGCTGTGGGCGAGTGCTGCGAGCTGGTCGACATCTTCGTGTTGACGCTGGCAACGCTCAGCAAACTCATCAATCAGTCGCGGGAGGGTCACCAGTACCGCTTCGAGCAGTTGATCAATCGCGGGGGTCGGTGCGACTTTGCGTTCGATCACACGGTTAAGCAGATTCTCAACGGCCCACGCCAGCTCGGCCAGCACCAACGCGCGGACCATGCGCCCACTGCCCTTGAGGGTGTGAAACGCACGCCGCAATTGCGCCAATGCGGCGCTGTCCGCCGGGTTGGCGATCCACTGCGGCAAGGCGTCATGCAAGGCGACCAACACTTCGTCGGTCTCTTCGAGAAAGACCTCCAACAACTCCTCATCGACCGGTTCTTCATCCACCGGCGGCGGCAACAGACTCTGTGGAACATGCTGTGCCGGAGGGTTCAGCGACAGCGGGCCGGTCAGCACTTCGGCCAAGCTTTGCAGCACCAGCGGATCATCCGCGGCCTGCACCTCATGCATCACGTGGGTTGGTTTAGGGCTGAGCGGGCCATCAAGCATTAGCACAGTGCGTTTGGCGGGCGCATAACCCAGCGCTGCCAAGCTTTTTTCAGCACGCTCCAAGACCCTCTCGCTCGCGGCACCGGGGTCTAGCGCTAATCGCTCCAAATAGTATTCGATGCTGATCAACGCTTCCGCCAAGTGGTCCAGTTGCGCGCTGAGCGGCAACGGGCCGACTAACAGATGCTCAGCAACATAATCGTGGCAACTGTTCAGTAAGCTGGCGACACGATTCAGCGGGATCATCGCCAGCGCGCCGCGGATTTGCGTCAGCAAGGCCAGTAGCGGTTGAAGATGCTGACGATCATGGCCATCGGCCAGATAATCGCCGATTAAGTCTTTGATTTCTTCAAAGCCAATGCGTGCTTCTTTGATCACCAATTGATGGATTTGAATCAGATCTGTGGTCGGCAGGCGGCTCTCTTCTCGTGATGACGGCTCGACACTGCCAACCATCCCAGCCAAGGTCGCCTCGACGTACAACAAGGCGGCCGCCACATCCATTAACACGGCGTCGGTCGGCTCTCGCTGCCCTTGGGCAATGCCTTGCACAACCGCCAGTTGGTCGATGATGACTTTGCGCGGCTGCCCAAAACCAAGCACCGCCAGCGTGTCTGCGATCTGGCGCAAAGGAGCCATC
This sequence comes from Pseudomonas endophytica, assembly GCF_001411475.1. Taxonomy (GTDB): domain Bacteria; phylum Pseudomonadota; class Gammaproteobacteria; order Pseudomonadales; family Pseudomonadaceae; genus Aquipseudomonas; species Aquipseudomonas endophytica. The sequence continues at coordinate 6,298 of NZ_LLWH01000003.1, forward strand.
AGGCTGCTCAACTCTGAGACGTGCAACCGGTCGCTGCGCACAAACAGGTCGAGGCGCTCTTTGACCCGCACCAGTTCTTCGCACACCGCCGACACCACTGAGCGCATGGCGTCGCGGTCAGGGCCGGCCATACGCGCCCGTTCCTCGTCGACCATGGCCGCGTCTGGCATGGCATCGTCCAGCTCATAACGGTTTTTAAGCGCGAGCATTTTGGTGGTCGGCTGTTCGGCTTTAGCGATGTAAAACAACAAACTGGTGAGCAGTTCATCAGGCGCAGGCTGGTTGACGCCATCAATGCCTTGCGCAAGCAGGCGAGCGAGTTCTTTGTCTGACTCACTCAGCAGGCTGCGCAGCGCCGGGCTATTGGCCACACGACCCCGCAACATGCCGTCCACCAACGCCGCGGCCACTTTCCAGAGGGCATTGATCGGCGCGCCTTGGCACAGGCTTTCAAGTTGGCTAAAGACATTCGCCAAGCGCTCCAGATTGGCACGCCCCTCTTCATCACCCTGCAATCCTTGTAACGCGGCCTGCAAAGCGTGGCGCAGAGTGAGGATCTGGCGCGGCCATTCGGCCGGGTTCAAATGCGCCAGTGCGGCCTGATCCAGCGTCGGCAATGTATGCAAATCTGGGCTGAACAGACTGGTTTCCGAAAGCAGGCTGACGCCACGGGCGGTACGTAAATCGTTGATGAGCGGCAACACCACCAACGGCCAATCGCGCCGGGCGCTGTGAACGCGGTCTAGATACAGCGGCATTTGGCTGAACGCTTGCATCAGCAGCCGCAGCGCTTCCTCGGTTTGGCTGACACGACCTTGTTGCAGGGCGACGATTAACTTCTCGGTTTCTTCCGCCAACAAGGCCGCGCCGTAAAACTCCACCATCAGCAAGCTGCCGTGCACTTGATGAATACACGTCAGACACTGCTCCAACGCTTCGGCGCCGGGTTGCAGCACATAATCTTCCAGCGCCGTACGCGCCTGTTTCAAGGTGTCGGCAATCTCGTCTTTAACCCATTCGAGGGCTACGTAGTCGCGCCGGTCAACCATAAAAACTCCAGTCTGAATGTCGCACTACTGCGGCTCACGGGGCGTTGGCGAAGCGGGCAAGGTAAAACCGGACACCGAGCGGCGCAGTTGGCTGGCCATTTTGGCCAAGTTGCCAATGCTGTCAGCGGTGGCCGTCGAGCCGGACGAGGTTTGGTTGGTGATTTGCTGAATCACGTTCATGGTCAGGGAAATTTGCGACGCCGAACTGGTTTGCTCTTGCGCGGCATTAGAAATGCGTTGAATCAGATCGGCGAGGTTTTGCGACACGCCTTCGATCTCTTCGAGCGCCACCCCGGCGTCGTGCGCTAAGCGCGCTCCGCGCACCACTTCGGTGGTGGTTTGCTCCATAGAAATCACCGCTTCGTGGGTATCGGCCTGAATCGCTCGCACCAGCGTCTCGATTTGTCGCGTCGCCGCCGACGAACGTTCGGCCAGACGCTGAACCTCATCGGCAACCACCGCAAATCCGCGACCGGCATCACCCGCCATCGACGCTTGAATCGCCGCGTTCAAGGCCAGAATGTTGGTTTGATCCGCAATGTCGTCAATCAGGCTGACAATATCGCCAATTTCCTGAGAAGACTCGCCAAGCCGTTTAATCCGCTTGGCCGTGTCTTGAATCTGCTCGCGGATGTTGTCCATACCGCGGATGGTGTTGTGCACCACTTCGTTGCCTTTATTGGCAATCGCCACCGAGCGCTCGGCCACCGCCGATGATTCCGAAGCGTTGGCCGACACCTGGTCAATCGACTCAGCCATTTGCCGCACTGACCCGGACGCCTCGGCGATCTGCTGAGCCTGATGCTCCGAAGACTCGGCCAGTTGCATGGCCGACGCTTGGGTTTCCTGCACGGCAGCAGCCACTTGGCCCGCCGTCAGGTTAATAGTGGCCACCAGCTCGCGCAGTTGGTCGATGGAGTAGTTAATGGAGTCAGCAATGGCCCCGGTAAAGTCTTCAGTCACCGACGCGGTCACGGTCAAATCGCCGTCGGCTAAGTCTTCAATTTCGTCGAGCAAACGCATAATTGCGTTTTGATTGCGCTCGTTCTTTTCAGCGGTTTCGCGCAGCTGACGGTTGGTTTCACGCACCATCACCAGCCCGATGAGGATGATCGACATCAACGCCAACAGGCCCAAAACGTAGCCACCGATAATGTCTAACGAGCGACCACTGGCCAGGTTTTCAAAACCATTGGCCAAGGTTGAGGCTTCATCGAGCAAGGTTTGCGACAGATTGAAAATGGTATTGGCAGCCTCACGTACGCGAAACAGTTGAGGCGAGGTTTCGAGGATTTCATCCACCGAACCCGATACAAACTGGAACAGCTCTGAGATCTCCAACAGGCGAGCGCGCGCGTCTTTGTCTTTAACTTTAGGAATTTGCAGCGCTTCATTGCCTTCGAGCATCCCATTGAGGACTTGCCCAAAGCGGTTGGCATCACGGCCAAACGTATCAGCGGCCTGAGCCGCAGTGTCGTCGCCCGCTAACACCGTGTTGACCGCGCCTAAAATGCGCTCGGCCAGCAAGGACTGGCGCTGGGCCAATGCCACCTGACTGGCGGGCGCACCACCCTGCAATAGAATTTCGACGACTTTTTCGTACTCGACCTGTAACTGCGGCACAGTCTCGGCCAATGTAGCGGCCACCTGATGCAGCGAGAGCACCGTTTGTTCACTGGCCAGAATGGCGTTGGTGCTGCCCAACAACTGCTCCCAATCGCGCTGAACAGACTGCATTTCTTTGCGCACCGTCATCGGCGCAGGCGGTAGGCCAGTGCTCGGATCGCCCTTTTGCAAGTAACCCCAACGCTGGCTGAAATCGTTACGTGCATCCACCAATAGCTTGAATGCGGGGGCCTTGCCAGCGGCGGCTTCAGTGGCATTTTTAGCGATTCGCTGCGACAGCACACGTAACTCGCCCGCATGGCTGATGTATTGCTTGTCGTAGTTGGACTGGGTGTTGAGGTAAGCAAAGTTGGCGAACAACAGCATGATGAACACGATCAAGGCGATAAAAAGCACGATGATCTGTGAACGACTGCGCGACCCTTCCAGTGGTTTAGCGGTATTGGCTGTGGTCATCAATCAGGCCCTGGCATCCCGTATTAAAGCTAAAGGTAAAACGCGCACCCTATTCACCCGGCAACCGCCCAAAACTGAGGAGCCTGAGCCAGCGCAAACGGGCTAAAGACCCAACATTCAGGCTGGCCGGCAAAGCGCCCTTGAATAAAGGGCGTCAGTAAAACGTTGGATAACGCCTGCACATGGGTATCCAGCTCAGCTTGGTCGAAGTGCTGCATGCCCAGCACTTCATCCACCTGCAAGCCAACAAAAACGTCCTTGTACTCCAGTACCAAGACCCGCCGCTGCTTGCGCAGAGGTGAAATCTCAATGCCAAAGAAGCTGCACAGATCAATGATCGGCAACAATTGCCCGCGCAGATTGGCCACCCCTTTGACCCAAGGCTTGACCCCCGGCAGCAAGGTGAAACGCGGCTCGTGGAGGATTTCGGCGATTTCGCCCATCGGCGCTACAAAGCGATGCTCGCCCATGCGAAAGCCAATCCCGCTCCAGCTCCCGACCTGTGCTTGTACCGGCGCCAGCGCTGCCGCCAAGGCGCGGCAGCGTTGGTCAATCTCCAGCAACAGCTCAAAAGCGGTCAGTGAGTCAGGCATTAGAAGGCCGTCATTGTGGAGTGCTTTGAGCCAATACTTTTTTCAGCGTCAGGATCAGCTCTTCTTCGTCCACCGGCTTAGTGATGTAATCCTTGGCCCCCTGACGCGTTGCCCAGACCTTGTCGGTTTCTTGGTCTTTGGTGGTCACCACGATGACCGGGATATGCCCGGTGTCTTTGTCTTTAGTCAATTGACGTGTGGCCTGAAAACCATTTAACCCAGGCATCACAATGTCCATCAGCACGGCATCCGGTTTTTCTTGACGCGCCAAGGCGACGCCATCTGCGCCGTTTTCAGCCTTTAGCACTTCATGACCGTGCTTTTCGAGCATGCTGGTCAGTTTGAACATTTCGGTCGGCGAGTCATCGACGATCAGAATGCGAGCCATGGTGTTCCCCATCTAAAAGGTAATCGGCCCTAAAGGCCGGGCGTCAATGAACGTTTGGAGCGATGTTAAAACCCGGTACATGCGCTTTGATGGCACTGAGCAATTCATCTCTGCTGAAGGGCTTGGTCAAAAATTGATCAGAGCCAACAATTCGCCCTTTGGCCTTATCAAACAGGCCGTCCTTGGAGGACAGCATAATCACCGGCGTCATCTTGAACGCTCGATTGTTCTTGATCAGCGCACAGGTTTGATAACCATCCAAGCGGGGCATCATGATGTCGACAAAAATAATATGTGGATGATGATCAACAATTTTGGCCAGCGCATCAAAACCGTCGATGGCCGTAATGACCTCGCAGCCCACGTTTTTCAGCAAGGTTTCAGCGGTCCGGCGAATGGTTTTCGAATCGTCGATCACCATCACCTTCAAGGCGCTGGAATGCTTATCCATATGTGCTCTACCATCGCCACGGCGACCCGTTTTGTTACAACTGTGTCGCCTATAACCGTAAATCCTTGATGGACAAGGGCTGTAAGCGCTATGCGAGTCTTTTTAGCACAGTCCCACCGGCAATACACACCTCTCAATGATCGCCGCAATACAACGTAGGCACTGCCGCAGGCTGCGGTCTTTTGACGTTGGCAGCTTAAAAGATCGCAGCCTGCGGCAGCTGCTACGGGCTTATTGGCGTTATGTGGCTTGACCCAGCTCCCACTCAGCGCCACTCTGGCGCCACTTTAAGCCCCCTTTTGCCCACACTTTAATCGAGGAATTTGCCATGAGCGTTCGAGTCGGGATTGTCATGGACCCCATTGCGGACATCTCCTATAAAAAGGACAGCTCGCTGGCCATGTTGTTGGCCGCACAGGCACGCGGCTGGACTCTGTTTTATATGGAGCAACAAGACCTATACCTGACTGAAGGCAAGGCACGTGCCCGGATGAAACCGCTCAGCGTATTCGCCAACCCTGAAAAATGGTTTGAGCTGGGCACCGAAGCCGACACTGCCCTGAGCGATCTGGACGTGATCCTGATGCGCAAGGACCCGCCCTTCGACATGGAGTTTGTGTACTCCACCTATTTGCTGGAGCAAGCTGAGCGTGACGGCGTACTGATCGTCAACAAGCCGCAGAGCCTGCGTGACTGCAACGAAAAGCTGTTCGCCACCCAATTCACCCAGTGCACACCACCGACCGTGGTCAGCCGCCGCGCCGATGTATTGCGTGAATTCGCCGCCCAGTACGGCGACGTGATCCTCAAGCCGCTGGACGGCATGGGCGGCACGTCGATCTTCCGTCATCGGGTCGGAGACCCTAACCTGTCGGTGATCCTAGAAACCCTGACCGCCAACGGCACCCAGCAAATCATGGCGCAGGGCTACTTGCCGGGCATCAAGGACGGCGACAAACGCATTCTGATGATCGACGGCGAGCCGGTGCCGTACTGCTTGGCGCGCATCCCGGCGCAAGGCGAAACCCGTGGCAACCTAGCCGCCGGTGGCCGTGGCGAAGCACGTCCTTTGAGCGAAAAAGACCGTTGGATTGCAGCCCAAGTAGGCCCAACACTACGCGAAAAAGGTCTGCTGTTTGTAGGCTTAGACGTTATTGGTGAGCACCTGACCGAAATCAACGTCACCAGCCCGACCTGCATCCGTGAAATCGACAACGCCTTTGGCACCGACATTGGCGCGCTGTTGATGGATGCGATTGAGCGCAAGCTCGCCGCTCGCTGATCTGCCACCTCCAGAAAACGACCAACATTGCGCTATCATGCGCAGCCTGTGAAACCCGCGATGTTGGTCTTTTTGCCATGACACTCCCCAACAACCTGCCCCCAGAACTCAGCCACCAAGGCGTGCGCGCAGCTGATCGTCTGGGTTTCGCCCTGTTTATCGCGGCGTTGCTGCATATAGCGGTGATTTTGGGCATCACCTTCAGCCCCGAAATCCATCCGCCAGGGCGCTCGTTGGATTTCACATTGACTACATTCAAGAGCAAAACGCCCCCAAAAGAAGCGGACTTCACAGCCCCTAATGACAATCAGGGCAGCGGCACGCTGGATGAGAAAGTTGTCCCCAAGACGACTCAAGTTGCACCCTTCAACGACACCGACATCAAAAAAGTGACACCGCCACCCGCTGCAAGGCCACAAGAAAAACCCGTGGTCAACAAAGCGGCGGTTGTAACCACTGCACCCAAGCCAAAAAAGGCGCCCGTCGAAAAACAAAAGATTCAAAGCGAAGTCCAGGCCAAGAATGCCGTACCTTCCTTTGACAGCTCGCAGCTGAGCAGCGAGATCTCCAGCCTCGAAGCCGAGTTAGCTAACGAGCAGCAGTTGTACGCCAAGCGCCCGAAGATCTACCGCATGAGTTCAGCGTCGACAGCGCGCGACAAGGGCGTTTGGTACAAAAATGCTTGGACAAAAAAAGTCGAAACGATCGGTAACCTCAACTATCCCGAGGAAGCACGGCGCAAAAAAATCTACGGCAAGTTGCGACTGCTGGTGTCGATTAACCGCGACGGCTCTTTGCACGAAGTGCTGGTCCTTGAATCATCCGGGCAACCGTTGCTGGATCAGGCCGCGCAGCGCATCGTGCGGCTGACAGCCCCGTTCTCACCGCTGACCGGCGATCTGGGAGAGTTTGATCGGTTTGAGATCATCCGCACTTGGCGCTTCGGCCCGGGCGACCAGTTGTCGAGCAATTAACCCCAACCCCGCCGGCTTTTATCATCCGCCAACTTGTCAGTTGCCCTTGTCAGCGCCACACTTAGGCCCATGAAAAAACACACGCCAACGTACCTCAAGCACCAATTGCTGATGGCCATGCCGCACATGGCTGACCCTAACTTTGCTCATACGTTGACTTACATTGTCGAGCACACGGCCAATGGGGCCATGGGACTGGTGATTAACCGTCCGATGGATTTAAACCTGGCAGATATTCTTGAGCAGTTGCGCCCCGACACGCTTTCATCGCCATTGTGTGAGCACATCCCGGTGTATGGCGGCGGCCCGGTGATGGTAGACCGCGGTTTTGTCTTGCACCCCGCCACGATGAATTTTGACGCCACCGTCGAGTTACCCGACGGGCTGGCCCTGACGACTTCAGCCGATATCCTGTTCAGCATTGCTGACGGACGCGGCCCACAGCGCAGTCTCGTTTGCTTGGGCTATGCCGGATGGGACGCGGGCCAACTGGAAGCCGAGCTGGCGGATAACGCTTGGTTGACCTGCCCTTATTCGAGCGACATCCTCTTTGCAACCTCCAGCGAGCTGCGCCTCGACGCGGCCGCCAAGCACCTCGGAGTGAACCTCAATTTGTTAACCAGTCAAGCAGGCCACTCCTGATGGCCAGCCTTCGTTTACTGCTGGGCTTTGATTACGGCACCCGCTCCATTGGTGTCGCCGTGGGCCAGATGATCACCGGTCAAGCCCGTGAGCTGTGCAATCTGAAAGCCGAAAATGGCATTCCCAAATGGGAAGAAATCGAAAAGCTGATCAAAGAATGGCAGCCAGACGCCATGGTGGTCGGCATGCCGCTGAATATGGACGGCACACCCAGTGAGTTCTGCGCCCGTGCGCAAAAATTTGCCAACCGTCTGAATGGCCGCTTCAACTTGCCCGTTTATACCCATGACGAACGCCTGACGACCTTCGAGGCCAAGGGCGAACGCCGCTCCCAAGGTGGTCAGCGTGGCAGTTACCGCGATAACCCCGTTGATGCCATCGCCGCCAAATTGGTGTTGCAAGGCTGGCTCGACGAACACCCAGCACCCCCTCTAGCCTGACGCTGCGTTTGCACCACTGACGCGCCCATTGTTTGCGCCCGCCGCCGCACGCTTTGCCACGCGGGCCTGTTAAGGAGCCACCATGATCTTGCCTGTTCCCGCTGAATTGATCTCCCAGATGGCCATTGATCTAAAGGCTCATCTGGAACGTCGCGGCATCACCGAGCCGCGCTTCATCGGCATTCGCACGGGCGGCATCTGGGTTGCTCAGGCGCTGCTGCGCGCGTTGCACAGCGATTCGCCGCTGGGCACGTTAGACGTGTCGTTCTACCGCGACGACTTCAGCCAAAACGGTCTGCACCCGCAAGTGCGGCCTTCGGATCTGCCGTTTGAGATTGAAGGCCAGCATCTGGTGCTGATTGATGACGTGCTGATGAGCGGTCGTACCATCCGCGCCGCGCTGAACGAGTTGTTCGACTATGGTCGTCCTGCCAGCGTGACGCTGGTCAGCCTGCTAGACCTGGACGCCGCTGAGCTGCCAATTCGCCCGAATGTGGTCGGCGCGACCCTGTCACTTAAGCCCACCGAGCGAGTGAAGCTTTCTGGCCCCGAGCCGCTAACCCTCGAACTTCAAGATTCATCTCTAGACCCAGCCCTTTAAGAGACCATTGCGATGACGCCTCCAGACGCCAAGCGCCCGCTCCAGCTCAATGATCAGGGCCAGCTGCGCCACTTCCTGTCGCTCGACGGGTTAAGCCGCGAGCTGCTAACTGAAATCCTCGATACCGCGGACTCGTTCCTAGAAGTCGGTGCCCGAGCGGTAAAAAAAGTCCCGTTGCTGCGCGGTAAGACCGTGTGCAACGTGTTCTTTGAAAACTCGACCCGCACCCGCACTACCTTTGAAATGGCTGCACAACGGCTGTCTGCAGACGTGATCACACTGAACGTGTCGACCTCGTCCGCGAGCAAGGGCGAAACCCTGCTCGACACCCTGCGTAACCTTGAAGCCATGGCCGCCGACATGTTCGTGGTGCGCCA
>NZ_LLWH01000004.1 GCF_001411475.1 Pseudomonas endophytica
CTGCCGCCACGCCGGCCTTGCATGACCACAGACGGCACGCCACGGCTGTCTGCTGCGAGCATGGCTTTGGATTCTGCCGCGCCGACAAAGCCCACCGGGAACCCCAGAATCAGTGCTGGTTTCGGCGCACCGGCGTCAATCATTTCCAAAAGGTAAAACAACGCGGTGGGCGCATTACCAATCACCACTACGCTGCCCTCCAAATGCGGCCGCCACAGTTCTAGGGCGACGGCAGAACGGGTGTTGCCTTTTTCCAGCGCCATCTCGGCAACACCGTCATCTTTTAGGGTGCAAATCACCGGGTTGTTGGCGGGCAAACGGGTACGAGTAACCCCTTCAAGCACCATGCGCGCATCACACAAAATCGGTGCGCCAGCTGCCAGCGCATCGCGCCCAGCTTTGCCTGCTCCCGGCGAGAAGCACAAGTCTTCAACGGCATCGACCATGCCGCATGCATGAATCACCCGAACGGCCAATTTTTCGAGGTCCGCCGGGATGCCGTTGAGGTTAGCCTCAGCACGAATAATGGCGAACGAATTGCGATAGATCTCTTGACTGTCGCGGATGTAATCAATCATCGGGGTTGCTCCGTTGGCGGGCTTCAAGCCAATCGCCCGCCGCTTCAATAGTAAGGTTACGCTCGCGCAGAACACCGAAACCTGGGTGTTCTGATGCGCGAAGATAGAGGTCGTAATGACCGGGCGCCACCGCCAGCAAGGTGACCGGCGCCACATGGGCCGCCGCGCATGAGCGCTGGCAACCCGTCAGATGAATCGTCAGCGGCTGTGATAAACGACCCGCGAGTTGTCGCGCATCCTGTTTGGTATCAGCCAAACCCTTGGCGCACGCACTGGAACCGGTACAGGCAACTACATGCGCCAGCGGATTTTGTGCGTCGCAAATCAACCCCAAGGCTTGCAGCCGTTGCGTGACCTGCGACGCGTCCGCGGCTGGCACATTCGGTAGCAGCACGCTTTGCCAAGGCGTAAAGCGCAGGGTGGCATTGCCGTATTGGGTCGCTAACTGCGCCAATTCGTTGAGTATCACTGCATCCAGTCGGCCCAAGGGCGGTGCTGCGACCACATAGACACGCCCGCCTTCCTGCTGAGGATAAGTCCCTATCGGGCTTTGCACGGCCAAAACGTCACGTCGCCATGTGGTCACCGGAACAATCGGTACAGCAATCCGCAACGCCAATTGCGCAACAAAATCAGTCACTGCCAGGTCTTTGAACAGGTGACGCATGCGCGTGTGCTCAGGGCACGCCAGATCCAGAAACAGGGTAAGGGCAGCCATCACCAGTTCATGCCCCTGTTCAAGCGGCACGGCTCCTAGCGGCGCATCATGGGCCGGGCATCCCGCGAGGCCAAAGGCCAGCAGGGTTTGGCCCTTGCAGGTAAAGGCAGACAGCCAGAGGTCGTGATGATGTTCGAGCATCGCCAAGGCTTCGCCGCCGTCCAGTTGCACGGCAAATTTGGCCGACAACTCAGCAAAGCGTGATGTGCTTTCAAGGCTGACGAGGATCTGTCGCGCCAAAGGCCAGGTATCAAGGGTTTGTTGCGGATCGATGCCAGCCGTTGGGCTGAGCATCAGGTTGCGCACATCGTCACTGGCGGCATTGGCAGGGCCGAGCCCCGCCGCCAGTAAGGGTTCAATGAGCGCGGCATGCTCGGAGCCGATACCGCGAATTTGCAGGTTGCTGCGGTTGGTGACTTCAATCACACCGCTGGCGTAGCGCTGCGCCACGTCTGCCACCGCCTCAGCCTGTTGAGCAGTGATTACGCCGCCCGCCAGTTTGACGCGACAGATCCCACCATCCATTGCTTGGACGATGCGCAATAGCCCTGGGCAGCCGGAGGGCCGCACAGGCGTCGTCACAGGAAACTCAGGTGGCAAGGTCAAGGATCAATCCAGAGCAGGCAATGCGCTATTGCGGGTCGCGCATTATGCCTGCTTTGAGCGACGTCATGAAAAGCTTGCCGGACGGAATACCTGTAGCCTCTTGGAGCCTCGCTTCTCTGCTTTAAGACAAGACCGGATAGACACGCCCCAAATGCACGATCAACAGCACCAGCGTATCGGCATTGGCCAGCATCAATTCCATACGTTTGACGGGATCATTTATAAAGACCAAACGCGCCTGCTCCAACGTTTCCGTACCTGCAATCTCTAAGACGCGACTTTTGGCTGTGCCATTGGGTATGTCCTTCCAACGCATGGTTTCGGGGTTTAACTCTTGAAAAAGGTTTTCGGTTGCAATGTACGGGGAGTGGACTATCTGAATCTCTTCAGCGAGATCTTCAAGGTAACGACCAAACGGTTGATTCGTGTCGATCAAGTCGCGATAGGGGAATCCAGCGTTCAAATAATGAATGTCCTCGGTCTCCAACACTTCATGGGTGATCTCGTGCAGCAAAAATGAGGCACGCATCTGCTGGTTGACCGGAAAGGACGCTGACGCGGCCTTCAAATAGGGATGACTCAAGGCAAAAGGACGCTCAAAAATGGTGCTAAAGAACACTTCCGTCAAATAGATCCTCTTGGCACTGTCTGCACGATTAACAAACGCTGAGGCCGGCGAGTCGAACCGGGAGCGGCACACCACATAATTGCGCGAGGTCAGAGGCGATAGGTCGGGGTGTAGAAATCGCGCGAGCAAGGCATCAACGCAAGAATGGACATGCTCAATATGAGCAGGCTCCAGCACCTCAAGATTAAAGAATTTTTGCAGGTACTCGCGGTTTCTTCTGTTAACGCCTCCCGGTGCTTCCAAGCTATGCAGCGCCTGGCTGGTGCGCTGCAAGTAGGTCGAGGCCAACTCATGCGCCTCCCGGATGCGCACGGCCTTGTCAGGAAAGCGCCGCTGGATGCTATTCATGCCGATGGCCTGAATTTCATAGGTCAGCGAATTCGCAACCAAGGTGCCATACCCGCTCATGGACGACGCGACAGACCCGCCACCCAGCAGCGGCTCACCGACGTCCACCTCCCAGTGTTGTTGCGTGTTCAGTTTGATCAGCGGACCCGATCGAGATTCGCTCAGGTAGATTCGCCAGCGATTGCGCCACATCTGCACCCGAAACACCTGCGCGCCTAGGTTGACATAGTGCTGGTCGCTACGCGGGTCTTTGTAAATCTGGGTTAAAGGGTCGCGTTGTAAATCGACCAGCGCGACATCATTGGCACGAAATGACATCAGCGCCTGCGACGGCCCTTGAAACTGCAAATCAGCAACACGCTTTTCTTCAAAATAAGGTTCGCGTTCTACCGATCCAATAAGTGAGCGCCAGGTGTGGCGCGTCGTCGCTAGGGTAATCAGTGACATGGCGAAATCAGCCACCGACTCAACCCATTCACCCTGTTTTACCGCGCTCACACCTTCGCGCAGTAGGCCAAGGCCCTGCCACACTACAAGCGGCACACTCAATTTGCCGGGCACAAACATGATGGCGGTATTGATCACTAGGGTGAATACATATTTGAACGACTCCCAGTCAGCCTGTGCGGTGGTTTTGGACTGTAAGGCAGCCATGTCCAGCAATAAGTGGTAGTTGTCCTTGTACAAGGTTGCAAATAGATTACCGGTGATGGGCCGATTGGCCAGTGCCACGGGTGCCGGGGTTTGCCAGACGTCTTGCAACGTCGAATCCAGACCGTGCGGCAAGTGCGGCTCGACAAAGCCTCCATTGGCATAGGTTTTGCGGTCAAAGGCAGGCAAACGTTGTAACACCAGAGTCTGTAAGGCCACCTGGGTGTAAAGATCGGTCAGCAATTGCCCTTCGCTGGCGTACTCCTTCAGTGAAAAATGCTCGCTATACATGACCCATAGCAGTTGCGGCCCCTTGTGAGCGGCTTGCGGCCCCACCACATAAATGCCCGTCGCAAGATCTGGGGTTCGGCCGCTGTCTGCGATGAGTTCGAGTGGGCGGATGATCAGGGGTTCCCCCTCGAACGGATCACGAGCCAGACCGTCGGGGCGCTCAATTACGTGTTTGAGATAGCTGTACGCGGTTGCCGACAGCGACCCGCTGAGTTTTCCTTTGAGCCCCTGTTCCAGTATTTGCAGCACTAATTGCTCAGAAAATTGCCGCTGTCGTTGTGCGGCCCCCTCACTTTGCGGCGCCAATGCCCCGGTGAGTAGCGTTTTATAGGTGCGTCCAATATCAAGCCTTCTAACCAAACGCTTCACGTAACGCGCATCCAGCGTCAGCGGTAAGACGCTGCCGTTGGGCGCCCGCACAAACATCGCGCCACCCTCTAGCCTGTTGAAGCCGGTGAGTGCAAACCGGGTCAACGACTGGATCTCGCGGGTAGTGGCCGCAGCAAGAAACGACGGGGTGCTACCCACTGCCACGGGAGCGGCCAAATACGTATCGAGCACAACCTCAATGGTATCCACGTCCAGCTCAGCCTCTGGAAAGTCCAGTGCTAACTGCGTCTTGAGTTCAGTGTGAGCGTAGTACTCAATATCGGGGATGTCGTGTAGGTACGAGCCTTCATTTTGCACAACGCGTTGATAACGCTGTAGCAGATTGGCGTACGCCAGTTGATCGTTTTTGGAAGCGTCTTTTAACCACGGCGCCAAGGCACTTTCAAACTGCTGCGTGTTAGCCATTTCAAGCTGGCGCTCTAAACCCAAGCCAGCATGCCCCTCGACTAAAAGACTACAAGCCAGATGCTCAAAACCTTGCGCCGATAAGGGAACTTCACGAGCCAGACGACACACGTGTTGCACGTCCAGCAGCACGTTATCAATCACTGCCACCTGGCTCTGATACACAAAGTCGTCGTCCATGCGCTCAAAGTAAACCCATTGATTCTCCCCTTTCACCGCCCAGTCGATGCGACTGTCAATGTGCGCCGTAATCGGTGCTTGCTGGTCATATCTAACCGTGCCCAATAGGTCCCAACGCAGGCTTTTATCGAGCAGTAGCGCCTCCAGATGAGCGTTGCATTGATCCACTGAGTTAAAACAGTTAAACCCTGAGACTGGCGTCCAGAGCACTGCCCGCCCTGCGCTGGCAGACTCCTGCCCGCCGCGCTCGGTTATCAACAGGCACTGGGTCAGTCTGACCGTATTCAAAACCCCGCCAAGGTTCAGAAACACTTCAAACACGTCGGGTATAAACGCGTCGAGAGCGGGGCGCAGTTTACTGACCGGGTAAGTCAACACTGTCGAAATGATGCGTTTATCTTGCGTATTAAGCGGGGCACCCAACAACATCAAACGGCTATCAGCGTGCAACATGACATGCCGCAGCGTGGCCAAATGCCTTGCCAAAGCATCGGGGGCTTGCGGGGTATAGGGGGTATAAAAAAACGCCGATAAATGCTGCTCGTAAGCCCGATCAAAACCCTTCGCGAGAGCGTCCAGTTGGGTCAACAGTTTGGTCCCGCTCAGATGCCTCAGCGGCCTGAGCTCCCTATCGAGCGAGTGCCTGAGGCCCACCTGAAGAAAGTCCGGATTCTGCGGTAATGGGTGACAGCCCGTCACACGCTCCAGCAGCGCATCGACCAGCGTCAGCGTGCGCGTCGGTATGCGGGCAGCCGAGGACTCATCCGCATCAAAGACCTGTACCCACAGTTGGCTAACGTCCATAAAACGTTGGCCCTCTTTGTTCAACTGCGCCGACCATAAATAACGGGCAAATGAACCTGGGGTGGGCCAAAGTTTGAGCAATGCCGTTATCTGTGCTTGAGTTTTGGGGAGTTTGAGACTCAACGCCTCTAATAATCCGCTTTCGCTCATCTTCCAAGGCAAACCAACACTTTCGGGTACAAAACGGCTGTCCCAGCGACTGCGACTGTTGAATTTCAAGAGTCCCGGGTCGATCAGGGCACGAACGTCGAGAGCATGATCTACTGCTGCTAAAGCCAGCCGACCGGCTTGAAATTGGCCCGCCCAATAAACAAAATCGCGAATCTGTTTAGCCCGCACGGCATGCACACAATCATCAAACGTGTCCCCCGTGAGGGTTTCAACGCGCAAGGTGGGCGCGATCATGCCCGCTAACAACGCATGCTGATCCTGAGGGGCATAGCGAGCAATCTCGTCGAACGTAGCGGGACTTCTCAGTTTGCTCAGCACATAGCTGGGAAGCCGGGCTCTGGACGCTAGCTTTACCAGCCCTGTAGAGGCTCCAAACACGTACACGCCGTTGTTCTGGCCGGGGAAATAGAGGCAGTGCAAACCTGCTAGCTCGACCTCTGCGCCTGTGTTCTTTGATACCAGCAGGCGCGCGACCCTGACACTGGCCTCGTCATGCGGGGAAGCAAGTAGCGACTGCAACGCCTGAAATGCTTGGGGTGAAATGTCGCCTCTTTGGCGCCCCAGTAGCAATTGCTGAAAAAACAGGTCACCCAAGCGGGCAACGCAATAGGCGTGCGGGCTCGGCTGGGCGCCCTCTGGCTGGTCCCAAAAAACCGAAATGGCTTCACTCATGCGCGTTGTGAGGTGTTCGGTTGCCGAAGTAAGCAAGCGGCTGAAGCGCTTTTCAACATCAGCCATCTGCTCATGGGGGTTGCGCATAAAAGGCCCGGTGTAGGTGTACCGCTGTTCTGTGGCGAGGTGCCCGCTGACAAAAAGCGCTAGCGCTGCACTGCTCAGGCTGATCGTGGGTTCAGATTGCCCAGCCGAATTTGACGCACTGGCTCTGAAGATGGTGTGAGCATCAACAGGCTGGCCAGGGAATGCCTGCTCAAGCTGGATCTGCACCTGCGCATCTATCATCCCTCGTAGGGTAGGCGTAGCCAGCAGCCGCTCGAGCGTATCGGCTTGGCTACTGCTCAAAAAATCACTGACGGTTTGGCTGGCGCCGGCTAGGATCGGCGAGTCCAAGGCACGTGTTCTGAGTACCAGATCACCCGCTTGCTTTAGAAAAGGTCGTACATCGACGGGGGTGAACCGCAGGATAGATTCACGTTGCAGCACATCATCTAGCTGCAACTCAAGCGCAGCACGCACCGCCTCGAGGTCGGTAAATTTCTCAATCTGCCCCAAGGGTGTCAGCAAAAAAAACGACGCGTGCTCGGGTAATGATGGCGTCAATAAGAAAGCACCTGCCCATTGAGCTGGCCGACACTGATGACGACTTAAAAATAGACTGCTCGCGTGTACAGGCACCGGATTATTGGGGTTTGGCTCGTAGCTCAGCGACCTGGTCAGCCAGTCATGCTCAAGCGCAGTGACAGCCCCCGAGGTTTTCGCGGCGTCCAAGTTACTCTGATAGAGGCGTTTCATAGCCTGCGCGGAATGAAATGGATAGACGTTGACGCTCATGGGAGCTCCTAGCGATTGCCGGGGCCGTCTATCGGGCCCCTGAAATACCCAAACTCTATCGCGCCCCTCACAGCGTCTGGCACTACATAGTTAAAGTGCCTTCAATCAGATCCCGTGTGCAGGTACACCACTGCCGAGTCCAAGGCGCGCTATCATGCGCGCGGCTCCAACACAGGCGGGCCGACGACTCCATCGACGCTCAATAAGAGGATAGGCATGGCTCCCTGGCTAACAGTGGTGGGAATAGGTGAAGACGGCTTCAGCGGTTTGGGCAAAATCGCCCGCCGCGCGTTGTTGAGCGCGACACGTGTTTTTGGCGGGCAGCGCCAGCTGGATTTGCTACCTGCGTGTATCCGCGCCGAACGTCTGGCATGGCCAAGCCCTTTTTCGCTGGCCCCGGTGCTGCAATTACGTGGCAAATCGGTGTGCGTGCTGGCCAGCGGCGACCCGATGCTGTTCGGTGTTGGCGCGAGTCTGGCGCGGGTCATTCCCAGCGAAGAGACACAGGTCTTGCCCTCGCCCTCATCCTTCTCGTTGGCCGCTGCACGCTTGGGCTGGGCCTTGCAGGACGTGGTATGCCTGTCGGTGGTAGCCCGCCCAGTCGCGGCGCTCACTCTTCATCTGCACAGCGGCGTGCGTCTGTTAGTGCTGAGTAATGACGGCAGCAGCCCAGCGGTAGTCGCGGCGCTATTGCGCGAGCGCGGCTTTGGCCCCAGCCGTTTGTGTGTACTCGAACACGTGGGCGGCTCGGCCGAACGGCGCGTTGAGGCACGCGCCGACGATTGGAACGCCCCGCCCATCGCAGCGCTAAACCTGATTGCCATTGAGTGCATCGCCTCCCCTGACGCGCAACCGCTGTCGCGCATGGGCGGATTGCCGGACAGCGCCTTCAAACACGACGGCCAACTGACTAAACGCGATGTGCGCGCCATCACCCTCGCCCGTCTCGCGCCCCTGCCTGGCCAACTGTTGTGGGATGTCGGCGCCGGTAGCGGCTCGATTGGCATTGAGTGGATGCGCACCTACCCAAACTGTCGAGCGCTGGCCATTGAAGCGGATGACGGCCGTCAGCAACTGATTGAACATAACCGTGATGCCCTAGGTGTACCCGGCTTGCAGTTGATCCGCGGCAAGGCACCGCAAGCGCTGGAAGGTCTTGAACGCCCAGACGCGATTTTTATCGGCGGCGGCGTGACCCGCGAAGGTGTCCTCGATACCTGTTGGCAACACCTTAAGCCCGGTGGGCGACTGGTGGCCAATGCCGTGACCTTACAAAGCGAAACTTTGCTGATGAGCTGGCGCGAACACCACGGCGGCGAGCTGACGCGAATACACGTCGCGCAAGCCAAACCGCTGGGCGACTTTGACACGTGGCGCCAAGCACTGCCGATAACCTTATTAGAAATGACCAAACCCTTCGATGCGTGACGAAACCGCCGAACAACCCGCACCGCTGCGCAGTGGGCTGACCACCGGCAGTTGCGCTACCGCCACCAGCCTAGCTGCCGCCCGCTTGTTGCTCAGCGGGGAGCACCATGACGCGGTGGAGATCACCTTGCCCAAAGGCAAAGTGGTGACGATGCGCCTAGAGTTTTGCCGTTTGCATGAACAAGGGGCTGAGGCTGGCACGTTCAAAGATGCAGGCGACGACCCGGACGTCACCCACGGCGCCCTGCTGTATTCACGGGTTCGCCTGTTGCCTGAAGCGGGCGTGACATTCGTCGCCGGAGCCGGGGTTGGCACCGTCACCCGCCCCGGACTGGTGCTGCCTGTGGGCGAACCGGCGATCAACCCCGTGCCCCGCAAAATGATCACCGATCACCTGCTGCAACTGGCCGCTGAACACCATTACAGCGGCGGCTTTGAAGTGACGATCAACGTACGCAACGGCGAAACACTGGCGCTTAAAACCATGAATCCACGACTTGGGATTCTCGGCGGGTTGTCGATTTTGGGCACCAGCGGCATCGTCCGGCCGTTCTCCTGTGCGGCCTATATTGCGTCGATTCACCAAGGTATCGACGTGGCCAAGACCAACGGCTATTTGCACAGCGCGGCGTGCACCGGTAATGCCAGTGAAGACACCATGCGCCATGTCTACAACTTGCCGGAGATAGCGCTGATCGAAATGGGCGACTTCGTCGGCGCGGTACTCAAGCACTTGCGCAAAGTCCCTGTGGATAAGTTAAGCCTGTGCGGCGGCTTCGGAAAAATCAGCAAACTGGCCGCAGGCCATATGGATTTACACAGCCGACATTCCAGTATCGACCTGCCACAGTTGGCCGACTGGGCCGCAGCCATTGGCGCTGACGAAGCGTTGCAAAACGCCATTCGCCAAGCCAATACCAGCCAACAGGCGTTGGCCATGGCCAGTGCGCAAGGCATTGCCCTGGGTGATGCGGTGTGCCAGCACGCACTTAATTTCGCCCGCAGCGTGCTGCCTAAGCAGGTGCAGGTTGAGGTCTTTGCCATTGATCGCCAAGGGGCGATTGTCGGCCACGCAGGAGCGTTCGTATGAAGCGCGTGTTGCTACTCGGCGGCGTGACAGAGGCATTGGCCATCGCCCGAACGCTCGGCCCGCAGCACATTTACAGCCTAGCCGGGGTCGGCCGCGTACCCACCGACTTACGCTGCAAAGTACGCGTGGGGGGCTATGGTGGCGCGCATGGTTTGGCGCAGTACATGTGCGAACAGGGTATCGACCTGCTGCTGGATGCCACTCATCCTTACGCCGCGCAAATCAGCCAGAACGCGGCCCAAGCGGCGACCCTTGCCGGTGTTCCGTGTTGGGCGCTGCACCGACCCGCGTGGGCGCCCAAAGCGGGTGATGACTGGCGCGAAGTGACTGATTGGGTCGAACTGGTCCACGCCCTCAAACCCTTCCATCGCCCGCTATTCACCTTGGGCCGCGAACCGCTGGGGCACTTGGATGAAATCCCTGCGAACCAGTTTTGGACCTTACGCGCGTTGGACGTGTACCCCGGCAATGAGCGCTGCGACGTCATCGGCGCTCGCGGCCCCTTCCTGATCGAAGCAGAACGCCAGCTTTTTGCGCAACGCCGCATCGACGTTCTCATCAGCAAAAACAGCGGCAGCAGCGCCACCGAGCCCAAATTGGAAGTCGCCAGAGAGCGTGGGGTGCCGGTGTTGATTCTTAAACGGCCACAATTGCCTGAGGTTGATCGGGTGTTTGGGTCAATTGAGGAGGTGTTGGGAGGGCTGCACCAAGAACAAATTGCGTAGGAGCTGCCGCAGGCTGCGATCTTTTGTTTTGAAGATCAACAGATCGCAGCCTTCGGCAGCTCCTACATGTTCACTCCTGCGGTTACGCTTGCTTTCGGCCTCAGGTGAGCAAATCAACATAAAAAGAGACTGGGGACTGTCGTTTGATTCGTGCCGCTCTCAATGAGAGAGTTCGCGCTAAAGCCCAGAGCTTACAACCAACATCAGAGCCATAAGCTTCTTGGTATTGCTTTAAAGCGACATTTAGCCACACGCAGACTTTTTACTTACACCGCTCATTCAGGCTAAATAGCGGCCTTGAACGCCTCACTCATGGAACATGTCATGTCCCTACAACGGTTTGCATTGGCTTGGATCGCCTGCTTTGCAGTGCTGTTCAATATGCTCGCCATGTCAATGGCCGGGGCCATGACCGTGTCCAACAGTGGGCCGGCCGAAGAGGTGATGTGGAGCAGTTTCTGCACCTCCACTGGCACCAAGATGGTCGCCGTGTCGCTGGGCAAGTTCGACAACGCTGATAGCCACCAAGACGATCACTCCAACATGCAGCATTGCTGGTGCTGCTCAGGCGCAGCGCCGCTGGTGGCGCTGCCCGCGCATGTCCCCAGGCTGTATTTTGCCGCGATAGAACGTGGCCACAGCCAACTCCCCGATCACCTCAAACGCCCAACCCCGCGCCAGCAATGGCCGAGCCTTAACCCCCGAGCGTCGCCCCTGGTTTGATTCAGCCTCGCAACCCTTTTGCGTTTTGAATCATTCTGGAGAATGACCATGTTGAATCTGTCACTGTTCAAGCACGCCGTTATTGCGGCGGCTTTGTTGTTGCCTGCCTCATTTGCCAACGCCCATCAGTACAAAAGCGGCGATCTGGAAGTCACTCACCCCTGGTCGCAAGAGCTGCCGCCCAACGCGCCCACCGTTGCCGCGTATTTCGAAATTCACAACACCGGCAACACCCCTGACCGTCTGCTCAGTGCCGACACCTCGATTGCCGAGGGCGCCGAGTTGCACCAGCATGTGATGCAAGGCGATCTGATGCGGATGCAGCCCGTCACCGACGTGATCGTGCCGCCCGGTGGCACTGTGACCTTCGGGCCAATGGCCTATCACGTGATGCTGGTCAACATTAAAGATCGCAGCCTGTTGCAAGACGGCAAACGCTTCCCGCTGACCCTGCACTTTGAAAAGGCCGGAGCAATACCGGTTGAAGTCTCAGTGCAAAAACAGGCGCCACAAGACAGCATGGATCACGCGCACAGCCACTAACGCTCAAGGTCTTTGAACCCGGTGCGCGCTCCTCGCGCCAGGCGCTCCATGTCGCAGATTCGCGGCAGTTGGTTGAGCCTGTTTGCCATGCTGATGATCTTTATCGGCCCGCTGATTTCCCAAGCGGTGCCGATGGATCATCACGCCTCTATGCCGATGCCCATGTCGATGGATATGGGCATGGACATGTCCGCACACGGCGAACACGCCGAGCATCACGCGCCGTCTGCCGAGCATCATGCGCTGTGGGAAAAGTGCGGTTACTGCACACTGCTGTTCAGTTGCCCCGCACTGCCCCACACCGCTGATATCAGCCTGTTTACAGCACACCCTAGCAACCGTTATTTGAAACAGTTCACGCGGTTAGGCCATGCGCTGCAACCGATCTTCCCCGGCGCTCGTTCGCGCGCCCCTCCCGTATTCGTTTAAGCACGCCCACAACACTCTTAACTTGGCCGACCTGCTGGCGCTGCTTTAAATAGCCGCAGGGCGTCGGCCGTGTTGTTTTCGCTTGAATATTGGAATGCCTATGTCCCGCATTACCGCTGCCTCCCGTTTGCCACACGCGCATACGGTTTTGCCGTTTGCCTTGAGCACGTTGTGCTGCGCGTTGTTGGCCCCTGCAGCTGTGGCCCACGAGACGGTTGATGAACACGCCGCGCACGCTACTGAAATCAGCCCGTTGGTCATCACCGCGATTGCTCCCAGCTCACCGCTAACCATCATCACGGACCCCAAAGAACCGCGCCAACCCGTCCCCGCCAGCGATGGTGGCGACTACCTGAAAACCATCCCCGGCTTCGCCCTGATCCGCAACGGCGGCACCAACGGCGAACCGATCCTGCGTGGCATGTTTGGTTCACGGCTCACCATCCTCACTAACGGCGGGCAAATGCTCGGCGCCTGCCCGGGCCGCATGGATACGCCAACCTCCTATATCGCGCCGCAAACCTACGACAAACTGACCGTCATCAAAGGCCCGCAAAGCGTGCAGTGGGGGCCGGGCTCGTCGGCGGGCACGGTGTTGTTTGAACGCGAACCCGAGCATTTTGGCGAGTTGGGTACTCGGGTTAATGCCAGTATCTTGGCGGGTTCCAACGGTCGTTTCGACAAGACGCTAGATGCCGCAGCCGGTGGCCCGCAGGGCTACCTAAGGGTCATCGGTAATACCGCTCGCGCCGATGACTACAAAGACGGCAACGGCGACACCGTGCCCTCGCGCTACGACAAATGGAACGGCGACGTCGCCCTTGGCTGGACCCCAGACGCCGACACTTTGCTTGAACTTACTGCGGGCAAGGGCGATGGCGAAGCCCGTTCGGCCGGACGCGGTATGGACGGCAGCCAGTACAAGCGCGAAAGCCTTGGCCTGCGCTTTGAAAAGTCCAATATCAGCGACGTTCTCGACAAAATCGAAGCGCAGGTTTACTACAACTACGCCGACCATGTGATGGACAACTACACCCTGCGCACGCCCTCGGGCACCGGCATGATGGCGGGGCCGATGGCCTCCAACGTTGACCGTCGCACCTTAGGCGCACGGATCAAGACCACCTGGCATTGGGCAGATGTGCAGTTGATCAGCGGCATCGACGCACAGACCAACGAACATCGCGTGCGCTCCGGTATGGGCATCGACACCTACAAAAATCAGAGTTGGACCAAGGACGCCGACTTCCACAATTACGGCGCCTTTGGCGAGCTGACTTGGTACGCCGCCGAACGAGATCGAGTCATTACTGGCGCTCGCCTAGACCGCGCCTCGTCCAAGGATTTTCGCGCCAGGCTAGGCTCGGGAATGATGAGCAAACCTAACCCTACCCTCGATAAAACCCGCGCCGACACGCTGCCCAGCGGCTTTGTGCGCTATGAACACGACATGGCCGACAGCCCGACTACGGTCTATGCCGGTTTAGGCCATGTGCAGCGTTTTCCTGACTACTGGGAGTTGTTCTCGCCGAACGCTGGCCCGGCCGGTTCTGTGAACGCGTTTGACGCGATCAAGCCTGAAAAAACCACCCAGCTTGACGTCGGTCTGCAATACAAAACGCAAAATCTGGAAGCTTGGGCCTCAGCCTATGCAGGCGTGGTGCGCGATTACATTCTGTTCGACTACAGCCAAACCAGCTCTCAAGCGCAAAACATCAACGCTCGCATCATGGGCGGCGAAGTGGGCGCTGCGTATCAGTTGACCGCTCACTGGAAAGCCGACGCAGCGCTGGCGTACGCCTGGGGCAAAAACACCACAGACGGCAAAGCCCTGCCACAAATGCCCCCGCTGGATACCCGACTCGGCCTGACTTACAGCGAAGACAATTGGAGCACGGGGGCCTTGTGGCGTGTGGTTGCGCGACAGGATCGAATCGACCGCAACGCAGGCAATGTGGTGGGTAAGGACTACGACAAGAGCGCCGGTTTTGCCGTGTTCTCGGTGAACGCTGCGTACCGTATCAACAAAAATTTCAAGGTCAGTGCCGGAGTCGACAACCTGCTCGACAAAAACTACAGCGAGCACCTGAACATGGCGGGCAACGCGGGTTATGGCTACCCGTCCAACGACCCAACCCCGATCAACGAACCGGGGCGCACGCTGTGGACCAAGGTTGACGTGAGCTTCTAACCCAACACTGCACCTGTAGGTGCGAGCTTGCTCGCGCCTACAGACGATGACTTCTTATGGAGCCGCTCCTGATGAGCCAACCAACACCCTCGTTCTACAACCTCGCTTGGCGTTGGCATTTTTACGCTGGGCTGTTTGTCGCCCCGTTTATGATTCTGCTGGCCCTGACCGGGATTATTTACCTGTTCAAACCTCAACTCGATCCCCTGCTCTACGACCATCTGATCAACGTCAGCCCCGGCCATCACAGCCTCAGCGCCGACGAACAGCTCAAACGCGTGCAAACCACTTACCCACAGGGCCATATCAGCCAATACCTACCGCCGATCAACGCTGAGCGCAGCGCTCAGTTTGTGGTCAGCAATCACGGCCGCGAACTCAATGTGTTCATCAACCCTTACAGCGGTGAAGTGCTGGGTGAACAAGACGCCAAACTCAACCTACAAGCGGTAGCGCGAGCGCTGCACAGTGAGTTGATGATCGGCACCCTCGGCGACCGATTGGTAGAACTCGCCGCGGGCTGGGGCGTGGTGTTGGTCGTGTCCGGCTTGTACCTATGGTGGCCGCGCGGGCACTCTGCGGCGGGTATTTTGTGGCCACGACTCAGCCGCCGCGGTCGGGTGTTATGGCGTGACCTGCACGCCGTCACCGAATTCTGGGGCGCGGCATTGCCACTGTTGATTGTAGTCAGCGGCCTGCCCTGGACCGGGTTTT
>NZ_LLWH01000005.1 GCF_001411475.1 Pseudomonas endophytica
CTTGGACCCACCTTCAGCCCGCCGGCAAAGGCACCGGTACATTGCCGATGGGTCATTGGTGGTGGTGGCCAATCAGTGCTGATGAGGCGCCGCTGGCGTTGCTCGGTGTGAGCCCTAAAGACGGTCATACGCTCAGTGATCAACGGCGTCGCTTGTTGATGGCCCTGACTCAGCCGCTGGCGCAGGCGCTGGCCCGTGCGCGTTTGGCGCACGACCTTGAAGCGGCGCGTTTGCATGGCGAAACCGAACAATTGCGAAGCGCTTTATTGGCCTCCGTTTCCCACGACTTACGCACGCCATTAACCACCATGCGCGGCAGTATCGACACGTTGTTGGCCTTGGGCGAGGCCATTGGGTTGGCTGATCGACGCGAGTTGCTCGAAGGTACGCGCGATGAGGCCGAGCGTTTGGATCGCTATATCCAGAACTTATTGGACATGACGCGCTTGGGGCATGGCGCCTTGAAACTGGCCCGTGATTGGGTGGCGCCCGCCGACATCGTGGGCAGTGCGTTGAATCGGCTGCGGGCCGTGTTGGCGCCGTTGCAAGTGCACGTGGAGGTGCCGCCGCAGTTGCCGCTGCTGCATGTTCACGCGGCGTTGATCGAGCAGGCCTTGGTAAATGTGTTGGAAAACGCCGCACGCTTTTCACCGCTGCAAGGGCAACTGCGCTTGAGCGCCGGGGCGGGCGAAGGTGAGTTGTGGTTTGCCGTCAGCGATCAAGGGCCGGGGATTCCAGAGCAAGACCGAGCGAAAATCTTCGACATGTTTTACACCGCTGCGCGCGGTGATCGTGGAGGGCAGGGCACAGGGCTAGGCTTGGCCATTTGCCAAGGCATGGTCGGCGCGCACGGCGGGCGCATCACCGTGGGGGAAGGCAGCGGCGGGCAGGGCACTTGCATCACGCTGTACTTACCCTTGTGCGAGCAACCGGCAATGGAACAGGAAGAGGCGGAACGTGAAGACTGATACTCTTTGGCCATGTTTTTACTGCGATGAAGGATCATGAGCCAGCCTGCAACGATTTTGGTCATTGATGATGAGCCTCAGATCCGCAAGTTTCTGCGCATCAGCCTGGTGTCTCAGGGCTACAGCGTGTTGGAGGCGGCCACCGGAGTTGAAGGCTTGAGCCTCGCGGCCTTGAACAAACCGGATGTATTGGTGCTCGACTTGGGCTTGCCGGATATGGACGGCCAGCAGGTGTTGTGCGAGTTTCGCGAGTGGTCGAATGCCCCGGTTTTGGTGCTCTCGGTGCGCGCCAGCGAAGCGCAAAAAGTCCAAGCGCTGGACGCCGGGGCCAATGACTACGTGACTAAGCCTTTTGGGATTCAGGAGTTTTTGGCGCGCATTCGTGCATTACTGCGTCAAGCGCCCGCGGGTGAAACCCAACCAGCGGCGGTTGAGCTAGGCCCGTTAACCATCGACTTGGCGTTTCGCCGGGTGTTGCTCGACGGGGTTGAAGTGGCCCTGACTCGCAAAGAGTTTGCCGTGCTAGCGCAATTGGCACGTTATCCGGGCCGGGTGATTACCCAGCAGCAATTGCTTAAAGACATTTGGGGCCCCACCCATATCGAGAACAGCCACTATTTGCGCATTGTGGTCGGGCATGTGCGGCAAACGCTCGCGGACGACCCGACTTGCCCGCGCTTTATCGCCACTGAACCCGGTGTCGGTTACCGGTTGTTAGGGGGATAACCGCCGCGCAACCGTCAGTCGCGTGGGCGCTGGTCGGCTTCATAGCGGTCCAGCGTGTCCTTGGCAATTTCCCGTCCCAGCGCGATCAGCTCAGGCGCCTTGTAAAACTCAAAGAACCGGCACACACGTTTCGGCACATTGATCAAAATATCCGGCGGGTAACCGGCGATTTTGTACTGCGCCAATGAGGTTTGCATCACCTCAAAGCTCTGGTTGATCAGGTCCAGCAACGACGCTGGGCCGACGTTGTCGATGATGACCGAACCCGTGGCCGAGTTGGGGGCTCCCTGTTTGTCATGGGCGATCGGTTGCTGGGGTTTAGCCAGAGTTGATTCGAGCCAAGGGTTGGGCGGCTCATCAGCGGGCGGCTCGGTGGACGGCTTGAGCATTTCTTGTTCAAGGTCGAGCAGGTGTTCGGCTTGCTTAGTCCGAAACGGGATGTGCGACCCCAATGAGCTCATCAGGTTATTAAAACGCCCTTTAAACGCTGCTGGCCGCGCAATGACCGGGAGCTGGTAATGGCTGTGGGTGTTTGAGTTCAAGTTGACGGCAATCACCAAGTCGCAATGGCTGGAAACGACCGGGACGATGGGTAACGGGTTTAGCAACCCGCCGTCAACCAACATGCGATTGCCTTGCATCACCGGGGTAAACAGGCTGGGAATCGCGGCAGAGGCCCGCATGGCTTGGTGTAAGCAGCCTTCCTGAAACCAGATCTCTTGCTGATGGGTCAGGTCGGTGGCCACGGCGGTGTAAGGGATACGCAGGTCTTCAATGTTGATCTCGCCCACAATATTGCGAATTTGCCCGAAGACTTTTTCGCCGCGAATCGCCCCCAGTCGAAAACTCACATCGACCAAGCGCAAGACATCCAGGTAATCGAGGCTTTGAATCCAATCGCGGTATTGGTCCAACTTCCCGGCGGCGTAGATCCCTCCGACCACCGCGCCCATCGAGCAGCCAGCAATACAGGCGATGTCATAGCCACGGCTTTCGAGCTCTTCAATGACGCCGATATGGGCATAGCCCCGTGCGCCCCCTGAGCCCAGCACCAATGCAATACGTTTTTTCATGACCCGGTCCATTCCAAGACAAGTGCTCACAATGCCTTTTTGTTACGTATAGCGACAGCTCAAACCGATTCTGCTTGCTAGTCTTGAGCAACGATATTTTGTATCGCGGCACTTTTAGGCCGATTTCTCGTCTTAGCGTGTACTGAACATTACTCTGAGGGTTAGCCCATGAAAGCTTGGATCTGCGTGCCATTAATGGCTGTTGCCCTAGTCGGTTGCGCGGGCAAAAAGGTGTATCGCGACAGTTGTGCGACACAACTGGATGCGGCTTGGCACGAGCTGGATTTGGCTAAGGCTGAGGGGTTTGCGGGCACGGTGAGCTATTCCAAAGCGCTGTCGTTGCTGACAGCGGCGAAAACCCAGCAACAATTCGAAGCGTTTGAGGGCTGCACTGTTAAGTCCGAGAAAGCGCGTTTCTATATTCAAGAGTCCCGTGCGGGTCGTTAAAGCGGCCACGTGACGGGGGAGAGTAAGGATGTCTGATTTGGTTGACCGGATCGTGGCTAACTGTTTGCGTCTGGAGGTCGGCTTGCTGGCTTGCCAAGCGCGCTTACAGGCTCAAACCGATCCTGAGGCACTGCATGACTTGCGCACCACAGTGCGTCGTTTGCGCAGTTTATTACGCCCGCTGCGTGGTTTACCGGGCGTGGTCCAGCTTGAAATGTCGGCTTCGCAAGTTGGCGTGTTAACAACCCCATTGCGTGACCTTGAGGTCTTGGCGGCGCACCTTGAGCAACAAGGGCATTCGACCTTGGCCAAGCGCCGTTTAAAACAGTTGGCGGGTAGTTATCAGCGGGTCGCTGCCAGCGCAGAGCTGTTGCAATTGTTGATGATTCTGGAGGCGTTTCCGCGCTTTTTACGCGCCAGCCAACGCGAAGGTTTGCTGCGCGGGTTACGTCAGAACATCGAAACGGTGTTGGCCAAACAACGTAAAAACCTCAGCAAGGCATTGAATGACCCAGCGCATGATCGGCATCAGGTGCGCTTAATGATCAAGCGCGTGCGCTATGGTGCCGAGGCTTATCCAGCGTTGTCCAGCGTGCCGACGACCATGGTCAAACACCTCAAAGACGCGCAAAAAGCCTTGGGCCAATGGCATGACGCTTGGCAGTGGTTAGCCCAAGCCGAGCAACAACCCGACTTGCAGCCGTGTGTTGAGCAATGGCGTGCCATCCTAGCCCGAGGCGAGAAACGCGCCGACCGAGCGTTGATGAAGTTGAGCTGAATAACGCGAAACTCTTAGATGCAATCCACAGCTCCTACAAATACAGGTTGTATGGCGTTTGATCTAGGACGCCACTTTCAGCAGGTGTTTTGGCGTATACACGCGCTGTACAGGTTCAGATGGATCAGTAGTATCACGTCATACTTTTAACCTTGAGGTGCTTATGCAGTTTTCAGAGTTGGTTGACGCGGTGCGCAAGAGCCCTTTGGACGTGACAATCTCTGAAGATTGGGGGCAGGGACGGGCCAGTTTTGGTGGGTTAATGGTGGCATTGCAGTACGAAGCCATGCGTGCTCAAGTCTCAGCCGAACGGGCGTTGCGCTCGCTGGCGGTGACGTTTGTCGGGCCTGCCGAGCCGGGTGTACCGGTCAGCTTCGAGGTCCAAGTGTTACGCGAAGGCAAGGCGGTGAGCCAAGTGTTGGGGCGTGCGCTGCAAAAGGGTCAAGTGGTGACCTTGGTGCAAGGCAGCTTTGGGGCGGCACGTGAGTCTGTGGTGACTGTCGAAAGCTTGCCAGCGCCGCAGATGAGAGCCCCGCAGGAATGCCAGCAGTTGCCTTACATCAAGGGCATTACCCCGGAGTTTATGCGTCACTTGTCCATGGGTTGGGCAGTGGGTGCACTTCCGTTTAGCGGGCGCGGCACACGTGAGATGGGCGGTTGGGTGCGTTTAGCCGAAGAGGTCGAAGCGCAACCACTCACCGAAACCCATCTGTTGGCCATGGTCGATGCGTGGCCCCCCGCTTTGTTGCCGCTGTTGAACAAGCCGACGGCGGGTAGCACGCTGACTTGGACCATTGAGTTTGTGCAACCGCTGCCTAAGGCCAACACCCTCGATTGGTGCCAATACCTGGCGGTCATTGAACATGCCCGTGACGGCTACGGTCATGTGGCGGCCAACCTGTGGGCACCTAATGGTGAGCTGATAGCGATCAGCCGTCAGACCGTCGCTGTTTTTGGCTAAAAGGTTTCACTGCGCAGGGCATTCACAGCTTTGGCTTGGTGTTGGCGACTGTGGTACTGAATGGCCAAACCGGCGAACAGCGCCACCAGACCAATCACCGCACTCGAAGCGTTGTTGCTAAACACCCCTGAAGCCAATAACAAAAACGCCAGCACTGTCAGGGTGATAGCCATCAGGCTCAGCGCCTGATGGTTTGCGCTGCGAGTTCCCTGTGGGTTAGAACGCCATTGCCAGGCGGGTAGATCAGGATGACGTTTGCCCATGATTGCTCTCCTTGTTTCAAGTCTTATCTGAAGCAGATGAGCCAAGAATAGGCATGAGCCGAGCGCACGGCGAATCAAGTCTGGCTATGGGCCTTATAGCCTTAACCGGGCCCTGGCTCGATTCACGTTGATCTTACAGAGCCATGTTGGGTGCTCTGTGTTCTGGTGGTGCTCGAAAAAGGCTACAACTGCGGCAAGCCAAAAAAACTACGGGCGCAGGCGGTGGTATGGGCGGCTAGGTCGTGTTCAGACTCAGCACGATGCACGGCGACTTCGCGTAGCACTTCAGTTAGATACGCCGGCTCATTGCGGCCGTTTTTTGGTTTGGGACGCAAAGTACGCGGCAGCAAATAAGGCGCGTCGCTTTCAAGCATCAACCGCCCCTGAGGGATTTCTCGTACCAGCGGATGCAGGTGGGTGCCGCGGCGCTCGTCACAAATCCAGCCGGTGATTCCGATGTGCAGGTCTAGATCCAAGTAGCTGAATAAGGCCCGTTTCTCGCCAGTGAAGCAGTGAACAACCGCCGCAGGCAGATGGTCGCGATAGTTGCGCAGGATTTCCAACAAGCGTTGATTGGCGTCACGCTCGTGAAGGAATACCGGCAATTGCAACTCCACGGCCATTGCCAAGTGTTCTTCCAGCACTTTCTCTTGCTGCATACGAGGTGAGAAGTCGCGGTTGAAGTCCAGCCCGCATTCGCCCACGGCGCGTACGTTAGGCGCTGTAAGTAATGCCCGCAGACGCTGAGCGCTGTCGCCGTTCCAGTCACTGGCTGAGTGCGGGTGAATTCCGGCAGTCGCGAACAGCCGTTGGCTGCCTTCGTCCA
The DNA here is from genome assembly GCF_001411475.1 of Pseudomonas endophytica. Lineage (GTDB taxonomy): Bacteria > Pseudomonadota > Gammaproteobacteria > Pseudomonadales > Pseudomonadaceae > Aquipseudomonas > Aquipseudomonas endophytica. The sequence goes on from NZ_LLWH01000005.1 coordinate 6,043, forward strand.
GCTCATGGCACAGTTGCAAGGCCTGTTCGCTGCCTTCAACACTGGTGCCGGTAAGGACTAACTGTGCGACGCCTGCGGCGTAAGCACGGTCTAGCACGGCTTGGTGTTTGCCGTCGAAGCTGGGGTTGGTCAGGTTGACGCCGATATCGATGAGTTGCATGGTGCTACCTCAGGCCACAGGCCGCGAAGCATATCAGAGCTGTAGATTTATAAGAAAAGCCAAGAACTACAGACGCTTATGGTTGTCTTTGAATGCCGCAACAACGCAATGCCTTTTTCATTTCAGGGTGCATTGACTGTACTGCGCTCTGTTTCCAGCATTGAAATCCCTAAATGGGACGACCGATTGTCGGGTAATCCGCCACGGTGCTGGACTGTATTCTTTACGGAGAACGGATGACGAGACCTACGTTATTGATTGCGCTGTGCCTGTTGCTGATGCCACTCCCGGCAATGGCGCGTTTGGCGGGGCCGTTACAAGTTGGACAGCCAAGTCAGGCCCGCGATCTGGCGCAGATCCGCAGCAGCCAAGTGCTGCGCGTGTTGGTCAATCAAAGTCGTAACAGCTCCGGCGCAGTGCAGGGCCAAGACATCGGCGTTGAGTACCATCGCCTGCGCGCGTTCGAGCAGTACCTCAATGCCCGTGCCAGAGACGGGCATGAAATCACCCTCAAAATTATCCCTAAAGCTAAAGATCAGTTACTCGGTGCGTTGTTGCGCGGCGAGGGAGATCTGATGGCACCGGGCGAGTTGCTGGACGTCAAGCCCAGCCATGCGGTTAGCCCAAGTGATCCGGTGGTCGATCGTGTGCCATTGCTGTTGGTGGGGGTTAAAGGCGAGCGACGTTTCACGCGGTTCGATCAGCTTTCGGGGCGCACGGTGACATTGAGCGCAGGCAGCGCAGCCGGTGAGTCGATTGATCTGATCAATCAAAAGCTCGCACTGCGCAAAATGCCCCCGATAAAGGTTGAGTGGGTAGATCCGAGCTTGGCAGTGGAAGATGTGCTGGAGATGGTGCAGGCCGGGATCTTTCATCTGACAATTGTGGAAAAACCAATTGCTGAGCGCTGGGCTACGTTGATGCCAAAACTGCGTTTTGATCGTCAGGTGTTGATCAGCGAACCGGCCGCCATGCGTTGGTTTGTGCGCCGCGATGCAGCCATGTTGCACGCCAGTATTGATGGTTTTTTGGCGAGTTATAAAGCCCCTTCAAATCAGGACAAGGCTTTCAAACAGGTGTACCGCGGTCTGTATCGTGTGCATAACCCATTAGCCAAATCGGATCGGCAGAAGTTGGAAAAACTCCGCCCGGTTTTGCAGAAACATGCGCGCCAGCAGGGTCTTGATTGGTTAAACCTTGCGGCGCTGGCGTTTAAGGAATCGACCTTGAACCCACAGGCTAAAGGCTATGGCGGGGCGACGGGCTTGCTGCAAATTACCCCTAGCGCAGCGCAACGGGTCGGGGTCAATAACATCAAGAATGTCGATAATAATGTGCAGGCCGCAGCCAAGTACTTGGCGTTGATCCGACGTAAATTCTTCGCCAGCCCTAAACTCAATGAGCGTGAGCGCATGGCCTTTGTCTTGGCGGCTTACAACATGGGGCCAGAGCGGGTTCAGGCTATGCGGGCCGAAGCCAAACGTCGTGGGTTAAACCCCAACCAGTGGTTTTTCCAGGTTGAGCGGATTGCCATGGAGCAGGTCGGGATGAATGCCGTGAGCTATGTTAATAGCGTGAATAAATATTATTTGGCCTTCGATCGTGAGCGTGACTCTTTAGAACCCGCAGCAGGGCGAATGGCTTTACGCAAATGATCGAATAAGTCGATAATAAACTTGGGTTAATTCGGCTTTTAACAGTGTTAAAACTGATTAATATGGCGTCCATTCCCACCCGCTTAGAAGGAACGCACCATGAGCAAACTGACCCAAACTGTTTTCGCAACCCGCGCCGGTTATGGCTTGACCGTTTTGCGAATTTTCATCGGCATCATCTTTGTCGCTCATGGTTCACAAAAGCTCTTTGGCTGGTTTGGAGGCGGTGGCTTGGCGGGCACCGCGCAATGGATGGAAAGCATTGGTTTGGCGCCGGGCACCTTGATGGCCTTGCTGGCGGGCGGGACTGAATTTTTTGCTGGGCTGGCCTTGATTATCGGTTTGCTGACGCGTCCAGCGGCATTGGGGCTGACGTTCACCTTGTTGGTGGCAATTTTCTCGGTGCATATCCATAACGGGCTGTTTATGGCCAATAACGGTTATGAGTTCGCGCTGGCTTTGCTAGGGGGCACCTTGGCGGTTTTGATTGAAGGGGCTGGCAAGCTGTCGGTTGATCGGGCCATCGCTGCTAAGGCTCAGTAAGAAATGTACCTGCGCTCGGTTATGCGGCGTTGATAACAGGCTCGCCTAACCTTCACGCGATAACATTTCGTACAGACTCTATGCTGAACCTCTGTTTCCGACACTGATATTAAAAAACTGGCGTTCTGATAAAGAACGCCGGTTTTTTTATGGGAGAACGTGGCTCAAGTCAGAGCAACAGCGCGTTTGTCAGGTCGCCCATAGGCGCTTGCCCGCGGGCTCGCATGGCCTCGTCACGTTGTTTCAGACCTTCAAGCGTTTCTAACTGATGCACGCGGGTGATCAGGCGCAGAATTGACGCCGTGTCATAGACCGTGTGGTCAACCGTGCCTTTGCGCGCAAAAGGTGACACTACTAGGGCCGGGATGCGCGTCCCTGGCCCCCAGCGGTCGCCTTTGGGTGGAGCCACGTGGTCCCACCAGCCGCCGTTTTCGTCCACGGTCAGTACGATGACCATGTTTTCCCACTGAGGGCTGTTACGCAGCACTTTAATAACGCGGTCTAGGTGTCGGTCGCCGGACGCCACATCGGCATAACCGGCGTGCAGGTTGAGGTTGCCCTGAGGTTTGTAGAAAGACACCGCTGGCAGCTCGCCGGCCTGGGCATCAGCCAAAAACCGATTGGTACTGGTTTCATCACCAAGACCGCCATCGCGCAAACGTTTACTGCGCTCGGCCGGGTTTTGCGGGCCTTGCTGAGTGAAGTAGTTGAACGGCTGATGGTGGTACTGGAAATTAGGGATCTTGGGCATGCCGTCCGAGTTTTTGTACTGATCGAGCGTGGCCTGCCAAGCACCTGCATACCACGCCCAGTCGATATTTTTTTTACTCAGTTTGTCGCCGATGTGCTCATGGGTTTGCGGCACCAGCACGCTTGGAAGATCGGGTTTTGAGTAGTCCGGGCGCTCGGGGTCGCGAATCCAGGTCGGCCAGAAAGGCGGCGCCATGGTGTTGACGGCATAACCGTCAGGCGTCAGTGCGCTGGGGCCAAATTGCGGGGCGCCGGTCATGGCGCTCTCTGGCGATTTATCCAACGGTTTGAGGCGTGTACTGGTCTGGTCGTCGCCTTGCAGGGTGGCGATCTGGGCCTTAGCTACGGAGTCGGTAGCGTTTGGGTAGAACGGCACCGCAGCACTGATCAAGTATTGGTGATTGAGGAACGAGCCGCCAAAGGCGCCCTGAAAGAAGTTGTCACAGAGCACAAACTCACGCGCCACATCCCATAAGCGCAGGGAGTATTGCGACTGGTCGTAATAGCCCATGGGTAGGCCGCCAGAATCTGCCCAAGCGACAAACTGATCATTCTTGCCTTCGTTAATTTGCATTTGGTTCTGATAGAACACGTGCCATAGGTCGCGGGTTACCAGGTTCAGCGGTAGATCTTCTTGATTCGGACCTTTCAGGGCGAACGGTGCGTTAGGCAGGTTTTCCTGAAACTGCACCCCTTGCGGGTAGGTGACGCCATCAACGGTCTGCGGGCCCACCGGCAAGACGCCACCCCAAACGGGTGGCAAGCGCTTGAGCACACTACCGTCACGGTCACGTTGTTGATAGTCAGCGGGTTTGAGCGCGGACAAGGGCTTCTCTACGCCGGGGAAGTTAGCGAATAAATTGTTGAAGCTGCGGTTCTCGGCATAGATCACCACGATGGTCTTGATCTGTTCGTGGAGCTTTTTGTCCAGTTCGTTCGGCGTCAATGTGGGCGCTGATGTGGCGGGCTGTTGCTCTTGGCCTGCGTAAACGTTCAAGGTCGCAGCACTGACACCAAGCGCAGCCGCACCGGCGAGGAAGCGACGGCGGCTGGCATCGGCAGGGAGTAGGGGGTCCTTGTCTTTTTCGTCGCTCATTACGGATCCTGTTAGCGGTTACAAAACATTTCGGCGGCAGCCTAACAAGGGATTATGACGGCGGGGTTTCAGTTGATCGAATTGATTTGTTGCTAGCAGCTGCATTTATCGAGTGCCGTACCCACGTAGACGGGGTGTCTGGGGCGGGCTTTTCATGGCACGTGATTCTTGACAGTTGTAAGCGGCTTTATCTAGGATGTTTCTTGCGCCGATTTAAACAGCTACTTGCGGGGCGCCAGGGTGTCTAAAGACGCTCGAAATACCGCTAAAGCGCTGGTTCGGTGTTGCCTCTCACCTGCCACGCAGAACCTTGAGGCGGAGAACCGATGTATGAGTCACCCACGTCCTTTTGTTCGTATCGCGCCGATCACGGCCAATCAGACTTCTCGCACTCCAAAAATCCTTCTGGGCGGCAAACATCAGCCAACGCTGTTGCGTTATCTGGATGGCTGGCCGCGTCGCAAGGGGCAGACGTCAGCCTTTTTGATTCAGTTTGTTGAGGAAGGGGATGGATTGGTGCGCTTTGCCGGGGACAGTTTTGATTTGGCCGTAATTCAGTCGCCTTCAACCGAAGATGCCGAATTGGTTATTCGAAACCTCATTCGAGTGTCACGTCAGGGCCTAATTACCCTACGTTAATCCGCCTGCGCCGAAACCTAGTGATTCGGCGCACGTTTTGCGATCAGTTGGGCAGAGCGTAAAGGTTTAACCGCTGTCCTTTTATATGGTTGGCGTGCTGACAATTTTTTACCAGTTGGCTGCGTGTTGACCAATCAGTGTTAATAATGAAGAACGTCTGGATGTAACTATCCTGGTCTTCGGACTTGAACCACACATCAATTTTGTCAGTGAAGTCATCGGGGACAAAAAACGGTAAAACATACTTGGCGCACTGTATGGATGCCAGCTTGTAATGAGACTTGTAGCGTTCAAACGCAGTGTCCATGAATGCTTTAAGTGCTCGAGTGCTGATGAGGTTATTTTGGCTCCAGTTTTGATCTACGCCTTCCCAGAATGTTCGATTGTCGGTGTAATCGTTATAGGCAACCACCACATTTTGGCCTGGGTGCTGTTGCCATATTTCACCCACCGTTAGGGCTTCTAAATCTGAGGGAATAATGCGCGATTGCAAGGTGTTTATAATCAGCGCCTGTAACTCTTCGTGCGCTTGCGGGGTGAAATCTCTGAACTCATGGAAGTCGAGCACAATGATTTCTTGCTGTGCCTGCGGATCGGTAAAGAAGTTAAGCAGCATTGCCAAGATGTCATTGGCCACTGTTCGGCCTGACGACGTGCGGTGAAATAACTGAAACCGTTGCGCTTGTCCGGGGGCATACTCAGCGTAGAAAGCCACTCTTAGATCCAGTGCACGAATACCGTGAAGCACCTGCTTGTGGGGGGAAACGTCTTGGGTTATTTCTTGTGGCAGTTGTAGGTTGGGGGCTTGTTTGTCGCTTCCGGCGTCGTGGCTGCCGGGCAGTATCAGTTGGCCAATATGCAGATTTTTTATATCAGGTGTTTGGCTCATCCAATAACGATGTTCTTCAGTGCTCATGGTCTTTCACTCCTTGAATGACCGTGGGTTTAATAACCTGAGCTTAGTGTTAAAGATCGTTATTGCACGTTACTGACATATAGCGCGACACTTTTGGAGTGGGGTGTATTAAGGGTATTCAATGGCCGCTATGACGACCCACTGTTCGCCAGTAGGTGTTTGTACTTGCACCTCGGCATCCAACGATTTACCAATCAGCGCGCGGGCCAACGGCGAGTCGATGCTGATAAGGCCTTGCTTCAGATCCAGCTCATCGGGGCCGACAATGCGATAACGTGACTCTTTACCGTCCTCATCCTCAATCGTGACCCACGCGCCGAAATACACCTTATTCGGATCGCTGGGTTTTTCGCTGACCACTTTGAGGCTTTCGAGACGCTTTGTAAGAAAGCGCACGCGACTGTCGATTTCGCGCAGCATCTTCTTACCGTAAGTGTATTCAGCGTTTTCCGAACGATCGCCCTGAGCCGCAGCCTCGCTGACCGATTGCGTGACTTGCGGTCTGCGTACATGCCATAGCTCATGTAATTCAGCGCGCATCCGCGCTTCACCTTCAGGGGTGATCAGCGCGGTGCCAGCAGGGCGAGGAGGACGATAGCGACTCATGTTAGATCCGATTGCAGAGAAGGGCGCGAGTCTATCAGCCCTCGCGCAGCACAGTCAGGGGGCTGGCATTTAGTGCCCGACGAGTACCTAGCACACCTGCACCCCCAACCATCAGAGCGCCGAGTACGGGCAGCACCAGCAACCACGGGTGCGGATGCCAAGGCAGATCGAAGGCAAAACGGTACAGCGCAAGGCTTACCAGTTCAGCGCCCAACGCCGCCAGTAAGCCGCTGGTGGCGCCTAATAAGCCAAACTCGATGCGTCGGGCTTTGATCAGCAGTTGGCGCTCTGCCCCTAATGCCCGTAGCAGTGCGCCTTGACGGATGCGCTCATCCAAAGTGGATTGCAAGCCGGAAAACAGTACCGTCATGCCTGCGGCCAAGACGAACAACAGCACGTATTCAACAGCAATTGTGACTTGCGCCAGAATGCTGCGCAGTTGATCGAGCAAGGCATCAATAGGCAGAATGGTCACTGCTGGGAAGCTGCGCGACAGTTCGATGATCTGCGAATCATGGCCAGTCGCCAGATAAAAGCTGGTGAGGTAGGTGGTCGGTAAGTCTTGCAGGGTGCCGGGCTGGAAAATCATGAAGAAGTTAGGCTGGAAGTTATCCCAGTTGATGGTGCGCAAACTGGTGACTTGCGCTTCGCGGTTTACGCCGGCCACGGTAAATATCAGATGATCGCCCAGCTTGAGCTTCAAGCTCTCGGCCACTTTGGCCTCAACCGACACGCCCGGTACTTCGCCGCTGGGTTGCTCAGACCACCATTGGCCTTCGGTCAGCTCGTTGCCCTCAGGCAGGTTGGCGGACCAGGTTAGGCTCAGATCGCGCTGGACTGCCTTATCGCCGCTGGAGTCTTTGGTGACGATTTCTTGTACCGGTTCGCCATTGATGCTTATGAGGCGGCCTGGGACCACGGGATAAATAGGCGCGGCTTGCGCTTGAAGTGTCTGCAGGTGCGCACCAAAGGCGTCTTTGTCGGCAGGCAAGATGTTGAGCGCGAAGTAGTTCGGCGCGTCTTTGGGTAACTGGTTTTGCCACGTGTCGAGCAACTCACCGCGCAACAAAGCAATCAGCGCCATGGACAGCAGGATCAAGCCAAAAGCCAATGCCTGACCCGCTGCTGCCAATGGTTGGCGCAGCAGTTGCCCCAACCCCAGACGCCAAGGCAAGGACGCTTTTGCCAGCCCGCGACGTAGACCTTTTAGGCCAAGAAGCAACACGCTCCCGAGTATCAATGCACTGATTAAGCCACCGCCGAGCAGGGCAAAGGTCAGCACTAAATCAAGGCTCATGCGCCACATGATCAGGCCCAGCGCCAGTAGCGCGGCACCGTAGACCGTCCAGGTGCTGGCCGGGATCGGCAGAATATCGCGGCGCAGCACACGCAGGGGCGGTACACGGCCCAAAGCGGCCAAAGGTGGCAGGGCGAAACCAGCCAGTGCCACCAGCCCGGTGCCCATGCCCGCCAAAGCGGGTAGAACGCCGCCGGGCGGAAGGTCGGCAGGGAGCAAGTCGTGCAGCAAGGCGAATAGCCCCAGTTGCGCTAGCCAGCCAAGCAGGGCGCCGGTAAAGCTGGCCAGTAGGCCGAGCATGGCGAGTTGCAAGCTAAACAGCCACAGTGTTTCGCGACGTGATAAACCTAAGCAGCGCAGCAAGGCGCTGGCGTCAAAACGACGATTGGCAAAGCGCGTTGCAGAAAGGGCCACCGCCACCCCTGCTAACAAGACGGCCACCAGGCTGGCCATATTCAAATAGCGTTCAGCTTTGCCGAGCGCGCCACCAATCTGTTGGTTGCCGTCACGCCCGTCCAGCAAGCGCTGGTTAGCGTCTAGGCCCGGCTGGATGACGTTTCGGTAAGACTCAAGCGCTGGCGCATCGCCGCGCCATAATTCGCGGAAACTGACTCGGCTACCCGGCTGGACGATGCCGGTTGCTTGCAAGTCGTCCAAATTGATCAGTACGCGAGGTGTCAGGCTATAAAAATTACCGGCGCGATCAGGTTCGTAGGTCAGTACGCGGGTGATTTTTACGCTTTTTGAGCCAACGTCAATGTCGTCACCGACGCGCAGGTCAAGCGCGGTGAGGAGTCGAGGCTCCACCCACGCTTCTCCAGGCTTTGGTCCGCCACCCTGCTGCTCTTCGGCGAAGGGTTGGGCGGCGCTTTTAAGCTGGCCGCGCAAAGGGTAAGCGTCATCAGCCGCTTTGATGCTGGACAACTGAATGCCGTTGTCCGTGGCAACCACGCTGGAAAACTCGACGATTTGCGCGTGTTTGAGCCCCAGCTCCCGGCCCACTCGAATTTGCTCTTCGCGTGCCGGGGAACTGCCCTCTAGCACGAGGTCTGCGCCCAAGAACTCGGTGGCGCGCAGCACCATTGCGCCGTTAAGGCGCGCACCAAAGTAGCCAATCGCGGTGCTGGCGGCGACGGCGACCAGCACGGCAAAAAACAGCACGCGCAATTCACCGGCGCGGGCATCACGCAGCAATTGGCGTAAGGCGAGACTGACAAGACGAAACAGCGGCAAACGTGCCATCAAGGCTCCAGTGGGCCGACCAAATGGCCAGCATCAAGACGGATCAAGCGTCGGCAGCGATGGGCCAGACGCTCGTCATGGGTCACCAGAACGAGCGTGGTGCCCTGTTCTTTGTTCAGCTCAAAGAGCAGCTCGGTAATGCGCTCACCCGTGTGACTGTCGAGGTTGC
>NZ_LLWH01000006.1 GCF_001411475.1 Pseudomonas endophytica
CACCGACGGTGCTTTTTTCGCTGGAGTAATAGGCGGCGATATCCGCGAGATCTTGATCGTTCAGCGCGGCCAGCATGCCGGTCATTTCAAGCACCTGGCGTTTGCCGTCCTTGATTTCATGCAGCTGCTTGAGCAAGTAGCGATCACCTTGCCCGGCAAGTTTCGGAAAGTTAGGCGCCATGCTGTTGCCGTCGGGACCATGACAGGCGCCACACACAGCGATTTTTGCCTGACCGGCTGCAGCATCGCCGACTAGGGCAGTGCCTGCGGCTTGGGCGATACCACTAACGCCCACGGTCAACAGCAGACTCGCGAATAGTTTGTTCATCAGCTAATCCAATTACGGCTAAGGGTTAAGAGTTATGCCGGGCTTACTCATTCATCCTCTGGATGATTGGCTGGTAATCCTCGACACTGCAGTCCGTGCACAAACCACGCGGCGGCATCGCCTTTACACCCTGGGTCACGTGTTGTACCAACGTCTGCTTAACTTACCCTCGGCCTTTACACCCGGTTTCGGTGTTATGAATCGCTGACCTTGATGGCAGGCAATACAAACGCGGTTGTACACGGCTTCCGGATCCTGTGTAGCCTGAAGGCTGTTCAGGCGGCATCAAGACACCGGCAGCAGCCAACTCGTCTAAAACGATTTTTTCAGGGTGGGTAGCCTGATGCGTTCTAATGCGCAACCTAGGCTCCCTGTTCTTCGTCCTACGCTGGGACAAAGCACACACAAAATCTGCGGCATTATATACTGGCGCCACTTAAACGGAAACGACACGCACGCCGCGTCCATTTCTGACGCCGCTCACATCGGAAATCCCATGCAACTCAAGAACCCCATTCTCGGTCTGTGCCAACAGGCTACTTTCATGCTCAGCGCTGCCAAGGTTGATCAGTGCCCCGATGACCAAGGCTTTGAAGTCGCCTTCGCCGGGCGCTCCAACGCAGGCAAATCCAGCGCACTCAACACGCTGACCCACGCCAGCCTTGCGCGTACGTCGAAAACGCCGGGGCGTACTCAGTTGCTGAACTTCTTCCAATTAGACGATGAACGCCGTCTGGTCGACTTACCGGGTTATGGCTACGCCAAGGTGCCGATCCCGTTGAAAATGCATTGGCAACGTCACCTCGAAGCCTACTTTGGCAGTCGTGAAAGCCTAAAAGGCGTGATTTTGATGATGGACATCCGTCATCCAATGACCGATTTCGACCTTTTGATGCTCGACTGGACCGTCTCCAGCGGCATGCCAATGCACATTTTGCTGACCAAAGCCGACAAACTGACGTACGGCGCAGGCAAGAACACATTGCTCAAAATTCAGTCAGACATTCGTAAGAAGTGGGGCGACAGCGTCACCATCCAGCTGTTCTCTTCGCCAAAGCGTTTGGGCTTGGAAGAGGCATACACCGTGCTGGCGCAGTGGTTAGAGCTGCCAAACAAAGGCGAAGAAGAGAGCGCCGAGTAAGAAATTACAGGCAAAAAAAACCCCGGACTTCGTATGGGGGAGGGAAGTTCGGGGTTTAAGTACTGGACCGTAGGGGCGGGGTCCAGAATCTGCCAACACTTAACACAACATTAGGAGCAATGAAGGGCTTCACCAGCCATTCAAATAATCTGAGTTGTGTTAAGCAGGTTTAGTTCCTGAGCCCAAAAAAATTTGGCAAACGGTAGTCGCTGAACGAGGACCTAAGGCTGCGATGCGGGCCGCCACCTAAGTAGGCATGGGGAGCCTCGCAGGCTCATTCTTTGGCAGCGACTACAGATTTAAATTAGTGCGCCTCGTCCCAGTTATTGCCCACACCCACTTCGACCACCAGCGGTACCTCCAGCGTGGCCGCCTCGCTCATGTGCACGCGGATTTCATCGCGCACCTGATCCACCAAGTCTTCGCGCACTTCGAGTACCAATTCGTCGTGTACCTGCAAGATCACGCGGGCATCCAAGCCCGACGCCGTCAGCCAGTTATCCACAGCCACCATGGCTTTCTTGATGATGTCCGCCGCGGTGCCCTGCATCGGGGCGTTGATCGCGGTACGTTCCGCGCCTTTACGCAACGCCGGGTTTTTCGCGTTAATGTCGGGCAGGTACAGACGACGACCAAAAATAGTCTCGACATAACCCTGCTCCGCCGCCTGAGTGCGGGTGCGCTCCATGTACTCCAGAACACCCGGATAGCGTGCGAAATAACGATCTATGTAAGCCTGCGACTGCTTGCGGTCGACGCCAATCTGTTTAGCCAGACCAAAGGCGCTCATGCCGTAGATCAAGCCGAAGTTGATCGCCTTGGCGCTGCGACGCTGATCAGTCGTGACATCGCTCAGGTCGACGCCAAAGACTTCGGCGGCCGTGGCGCTGTGAACATCCAGATCATTACGGAAGGCGTGCAGCAACCCTTCGTCCTTGGCCAGGTGCGCCATGATGCGCAGCTCAATTTGTGAATAGTCTGCCGCCAGTAGCTTGTAGCCCTTAGGTGCGACAAACGCCTGACGAATCCGACGGCCCTCAGCCGTACGGATTGGGATGTTTTGCAGGTTAGGATCGCTGGACGACAAACGCCCGGTTGCCGTCACCGCTTGGTGATAAGAGGTATGAATACGCCCGGTTCTCGGGTTGATTTGCTCAGGCAAACGGTCGGTGTAAGTGCTTTTGAGTTTGCTCATCGAGCGGTACTGCATCAGCACTTTGGGCAGCGGGAAGTCTTGCTCGGCCAGTTCAGCCAATACTGCTTCGGCCGTCGAAGGTTGGCCTTTGGCGGTTTTGCTGATGATAGGCAGGCCGAGTTTTTCGTACAGAATGACGCCCAATTGCTTAGGCGAGCCGAGGTTGAATTCCTCACCCGCGATCTCGAACGCCTCACGCTCAAGAGCGACCATTTTGTCGCCCAGCTCAACGCTCTGCACACCCAGCAGCTTGGCGTCCACTAATGCGCCTTGGCGCTCAATACGCGCTAGAACAGGTACCAGCGGCATTTCAATGCCCGTTAGCACGGCATTCAAGCTTGGGATCGCTTGCAGTTTTTCGTGCAGCGCGTGGTGCAAGCGCAGGGTCACGTCAGCATCTTCTGCCGCATACGGTCCGGCTTGCTCCAGCGAAATCTGGTCAAACGTCAGCTGCTTAACACCTTTTCCGGCAATGTCTTGAAAACTGGTGGTGGTATGACCCAGGTACTTGAGCGCCAAGCTGTCCATGTCATGGCGGGTGGCCGTGGAGTCGAGTACGTAGGATTCCAGCATGGTATCGAAGGCAACACCTTGTACGACGATTCCGTTGGCCTGATCGCCGCCAATGGCACAGTTGGCCAAAATATTGATATCGAACTTGGCGTGTTGGCCTACCTTCGCTTTAGTCGGGTCTTCGAGCAGCGGCTTGAGCGCTCGCAACACGGTATCGCGGTCCAGTTGCTCCGGCACGCCCATGTAGGAGTGGGTCAATGGAATGTAGGCCGCTTCGCCCGGCTTGACCGCAAATGACAGGCCCACCAATTGCGCTTTTTGCGCATCTAGGCCGGTGGTTTCGGTGTCGACGGCAATCAGCTTGGCGTCGTTGAGCTTTTTCAGCCACACATCGAACGTAGCTTGATCGAGGATGGTGACGTAGTCCTGTTCTTGCGTTGGTGCCGCAGGCGCTTCTTGCGCGATCACCTGACCGGCGCGCTTGGCGTCGCGTTCAACATCGGCGATCCAGCTTTTAAATTCCAGCTCGGTGTACAGCTCAATCAGCTTTTCGGCGTCCGGCTGTTTGAGGTGCAAGTCGTCCAGGCCGATGTCCAGTGGCACATCAATTTTGATGGTGGCCAATTGGTACGAAAGAAACGCCATTTCGCGGTGTTCTTCGAGTTTGGCGGGCAGGTTTTTGGCGCCGCGAATGGGCAGGGTGGGCACGATGTCGAGCTGTGCATACAGTTCGGTCAGCCCGCCGTTGACACCCACCAATAAGCCAGAGGCTGTTTTAGGCCCAATGCCCGGAACGCCAGGAATGTTGTCAGACGAATCGCCCATCAGTGCGAGATAGTCGATGATCTGCTCGGGCGAGACGCCAAACTTCTCTTTGACGCCTTCGACGTCAAGCGTGCTGCCGGTCATGGTGTTGACCAAGGTGATATGGCCATCAACCAATTGCGCCATGTCTTTGTCGCCGGTGGAGATCACCACGGGCCGGTCTGCGGCAGCGCTGCTGCGCGCCAAAGTACCGATGACGTCATCGGCTTCTACGCCTTCTACGCACAGCAAAGGGAAGCCCAAGGCGATCACGCTGGCGTGTAGCGGCTCGATCTGAACCCGCATCTCATCGGGCATGCTGGGGCGATTGGCTTTGTATTCGGCGTACATGTCATCGCGAAATGTCCCGCCCTTAGCATCGAAAACCACCGCAAACGGGCTGTCTGGGTACTGCTTGCGCAGACTCTTGAGCATGTTTAGCACGCCCTTTACGGCGCCCGTTGGCATGCCTTTGGAGGTGGTCAGCGGCGGAAGTGCGTGGAAGGCGCGGTACAAATATGAAGAACCGTCCACCAGGACGAGGGGTGCTTGGCTCATGAGCAGGATCAACCTTTTCGGCGAGTCCGGCGCTAGAATGTCCGGACCAATGACGACAAAGGGACAAGGTTATCATGCGTACACTTAATCGCCTGTTGTTGACCGGCTTGTTTGCATTTACACCGCTGGTAACCTTTGCGGCTGATAGTGAACTTGACGGTGATCCAGAAGTAACCATTCGCACGGAAGGCGATAAAACCATTCAGGAATACCGTCAAAACGGGTTCCTTTATGCCATCAAGGTGACCCCAAAAGGAGCGCCGCCGTACTTTTTGGTACGCGCTGATGGCACTGATGCCAACTTCATCCGTTCCGACCAGCCGGATATGCTGATTCCTTCGTGGAAGATCTTCGAGTGGAAATAGCGTCTTAACTTTAATTGGCGCCGCTTGGGCGGCGCCCGCACTGGCAATTTAAACCATGTCTGTATTCACCCCACTGACTCGCCCGGAGCTGGAGACTTTTCTTGCGCCTTACGAACTCGGCCGTTTGCTCGATTTCCAGGGGATTGCCGCGGGTAGCGAAAACACCAACTATTTCATCAGCCTGGCGCAGGGCGAGTTTGTCCTGACCTTGGTTGAGCGCGGCCCGATCAAAGAGATGCCTTTCTTTATCGAGTTGCTGGACGTCCTGCACGACGCCGACCTGCCGGTGCCCTTTGCCCTGCGCACGGTTGATGGCCAAGCCTTGCGCGAGCTAAAAGGCAAACCTGCACTGTTGCAACCGCGTCTGGCGGGCAAGCACATTCGTGACGCTAACGCCCAGCATTGCGCGCAAGTGGGTGAGTTGCTCGGGCGTTTGCACGTGGCCACGCGTGACAACGTGCTGGAGCGCAAAACCGACCGCGGCCTGGACTGGATGCTGGCCGAAGGGCCAGCATTAATGGCTGATTTGTCGCCAAGTGCGGCCGATTTGCTGCAAAAAGCGCTGACTGAGATTACCGAACGCAAGGCACAGATCCTCGCGTTGCCAAGGGCCAACCTGCACGGCGATTTGTTTCGCGATAACGCGATGTTTGAAGGGACGAATCTGACCGGCCTGATCGACTTTTATAACGCGTGCTCGGGGCCGATGCTCTACGACGTAGCGATTGCCCTGAACGACTGGTGCGCCGACGACGACGGCCAACTGGACGCCTCGCGTGCCCGTGCGCTGTTGGGTGCCTACTCTGCGCTGCGCCCGTTTACCGCCCGCGAGGCGCAAATGTGGCCAACTCTCTTGCGCGTGGCGTGTGTGCGCTTTTGGCTGTCGCGTTTGATTGCGGCCCATACGTTTGCAGGGCAAGACGTGCTGATCCACGATCCGCGTGAGTTCGAGCGTCGTTTGGCCTTGCGTCAAACCGTGGCCGTTGCGCTGCCGTTCGCGCTATAACCCACCCCAAAAACGCTGAAAACCCCGTAGGAGCTGCCGCAGGCTGCGATCTTTTAAGATCAAAAGATCGCAGTCTGCGGCAGCTCCTACGAAGTGGACTACCGCCTAAACGTTGATCCTGATGCTGGCGCACAAACCCTTGGGCTTAAAGGCTTTCCAAGCAACCCGCCAGGTCGTTGCCGAGTTTTTCCAGCAATTGTTCATAACCCTGCGCGGTGGCCGGGGTGAAGCCGCCCAAGGGGTCTAGCTCTGCCAATTTGACCGGCAAACCAGCTGTCAGGGTGTCTGCTAAACGCGGGCGTAACGGTGGATCACTAAACACGCAGGTCTTGCCCACTTCTTGTAGCCGCTGTCGCATAGCGGCCACGTGCTGGGCGCCAGGCTGAACTTCTGAGGCTACGCTGAACACGCCGGTGTGCTTTAGGCCATAGGCACTTTCGAAGTAGTCATAACCTTCGTGGAAAACAAAGAACGGTTTGTGCGCAATCGCGGCCATGCGCGTTTTCAGGCGCGCGTCTAGCGCATCCAAACGCTCATTGAATGCCTTGAGATTGCGTTGGTAGGCCGGCGCATTAGACGGATCTTTCTCGCTCAGGTCAGCGGCCATTTTGGCGGCGATAACCCGCGCATTGTCAGGCGCCAACCACAAGTGAGCGTCTAGCGTGCCTGGGCGATGATCATGGTCGTGTTCAGCCGCAGCGTCCTCGTCATGGGAATGGCTGTCTTCTGCGAAATGGCGCAGCTTCAAGCCCGGCAAATCTTGCACAGTCACCGAGGGCTGAGTGCGGTTTTTGATCACCCGCGGCATAAAACCTTCCATGTCCGGGCCGATCCAGTAGAGCAAATCAGCTGACTGAACGCGCCGTACGTCGGAAGGACGCAGCGCATAGTTATGCGGTGATGCATTGGGCGGTAGAAGTACCTCAGGCTTGTCCACGCCGTCTTGCACAGCCGCAGCTATCAGCTGCAACGGCTTAATGCTGGTCAATACCTTGATCTCGGCTTGAGCCGGGTTAATCACCAACAAACTGGCAGACAAAGCAATAAAAATCGTAAAAATACGGGGCACGATGGGCACTCATGGCGGCTGAAACGGGTAACATAATAACGTCTCTCTCGGAAATCGTCGCCGCCCATGTCTATAACACCTCTTGCCAGCCGTCCCCACGACCACTCTCATTGCGTCCACAGCGCGCTCTCTGAAGCGGATGTTTTGTGCGCGCAAAAGGGCCTGCGCCTGACCGCTTTGCGTAGGCGAGTTCTGGAGTTGGTGTGGCAAAGTCACAAGCCTTTGGGCGCGTATGACATTTTGGCCGTACTCAGCGAGCAAGATGGGCGCCGCGCTGCACCGCCGACCGTTTATCGTGCGTTGGACTTCCTGCTCGATAATGGCCTAGTGCATCGTATTTCTTCGCTTAACGCCTTTATAGGGTGTAGCCACCCCGAACACGCGCATCAAGGCCAGTTTCTGATCTGCCGCACGTGTCACGCAGCCATCGAGCTTGAGCAAAAAAGCATCAGTGACGCGATTATTAGCAGCGCTCGCGATGTCGGCTTTACAGTCGAAGGGCAAACCGTAGAAGTCCTCGGTTTGTGCTCGGGTTGCCGGGAGGCCTGATGAGCGCCGCGCTGATACATCTTAAAGAAGTCTGCGTGACCTTTGCCGGTCAGAACGTACTCGACAGCATTGAACTGAGCGTTGAGCCAGGCCAAATTGTGACGCTGATTGGCCCCAATGGTGCTGGTAAAACCACATTGGTCAAAGCCGTGCTGGGCCTGCTTAAGCCCACCCGTGGCAGCGTGTGGCGCAAATCTAAACTGCGCATCGGCTACATGCCGCAAAAGCTGCATGTAGATCCCACCCTGCCACTGTCGGTGCTGCGCTTTTTGCGTTTGGTGCCGGGCGTTGATCGCGCTCAAGCCCTCGCGGCCTTGAAAGAGGTGGGGGCTGAGAAGGTCATCGACAGCCCGGTTCAAAGCGTTTCGGGCGGTGAAATGCAGCGTGTACTGCTGGCCCGCGCTCTGCTGCGTAAGCCCGAGCTGCTGGTGCTCGACGAGCCGGTGCAGGGCGTCGACGTGGCCGGGCAGGCTGAGCTTTACAGCTTGATCACTCGGCTGCGCGACCGTCATGGCTGCGGCGTTTTAATGGTGTCCCACGATTTGCATCTGGTCATGAGCACCACGGATCAGGTGGTGTGTCTGAACCGTCACGTCTGCTGTTCAGGGCACCCGGAACACGTCAGTGGCGACCCGGCTTTCGTCGAACTGTTCGGCAAAAACGCACAAAGTTTGGCGATTTATCACCACCATCACGACCATGCGCATGACCTGCATGGCTCGGTAGTCAACGAAGACCAACCCTTGGGGCACGTCCACGTTCATGGAGAAGGCTGCAAGCATGGCTGATTTTCTGTTTTACGCCCTGCTGGCAGGTTTGTCTTTGGCGGTGGTTGCGGGTCCTTTGGGATCGTTTGTGGTGTGGCGCCGAATGGCTTATTTCGGCGACACCTTGTCTCACGCTGCATTGCTGGGCGTGGCATTGGGCTTTTTGCTGGATATCAGCCCGGCGATTGCCGTAACGGTTGGCTGCCTGTTGCTCGCCATACTGCTGGTGACTTTGCAGCAGCGTCAGCCACTGGCTTCCGACACGCTGCTCGGAATTCTTGCGCCCAGCACCTTGTCCCTCGGGCTGGTGGTACTAAGCTTCATGCATGAAGTGCGGATCGACCTGATGGCTTACCTGTTTGGTGATCTGTTAGCGATCAGTCCGACTGACTTGATGTGGATCATGGGCGGTAGCGCAGTGGTGTTGGCGTTACTGGTGGCGCTGTGGCGGCCTTTGCTGGCAATTACCGTGCACGAAGAGTTGGCGACGGTCGAAGGTTTGCCGGTCGCAACGCTGCGCATGACTCTGATGTTGTTGATCGCGGTGGTGATCGCGGTAGCGATGAAGATTGTTGGTGTGTTACTGATTACTTCATTGCTGATCATCCCTGCCGCTGCAGCCCAACGTCATGCCCGGTCGCCGGAGCAAATGGCAGTGGGCGCTACGTTACTGGGAATGCTGGCGGTCTGTGGAGGGCTGGCTTTGTCGTGGTTTAAAGACACGCCTGCCGGGCCTTCGATTGTGGTCTGTGCCGCCGCACTGTTTCTGCTGAGTTTTGTTCTGCCCCGTCGAGGGGTGTAGACTTGCTCGTTTTTTGCGCACTTAGAGAGCCGCAGGAATGAAGCTGTTCAACTCACGTTATGTGCTCCTCGCCGCATTTTCTTTGCTGTTGGGCGCCTGCCAAAGCACACCGCCGGTCGACAATTCGGTCGATCAAGGGCGTGCAACTGCTATTGCGCAACTGGAGCAAAACCTGGCCAGCAGCGAACTCGCGACGGCTGAAGATCAGTTGGCCGCCTTACAGGCCCAAACGCCAGATGACCCTCAATGGGTGCAGTACCAGCGCCAGTTGGCCGAAGCCTACCTGCAACGCAGCCAAATCGTTCTGCAAAAAGGCGACGTCAATGCGGCCGCTACGGCCTTAAGCCGTGCACGTTCGCTAATGCCTAAAGCCCCGGCTTTAACGGGGGGCGTCAACAGTGCCATTGCCCATGCACGTAAGGCCGAGTTGGATAAAGCCGAAGCTGCGCTTAAAGCGGCAGAGGCGCGCCCTCCGGCCAAGGTGATTGACCCAGCAGCGGAGCACACCACTGTTGCGTTAAACATCACTGATATTGCAAAACTTCGGCGTCAACTTGATCTCATCGCGCAAGATATTGTCAATTATCAATGCGCGGTCAGTATTCAAGTGCCGCGCACAGCCGATTACCCATGGCTGGCTACGCTGATTAGCAAACGCGTCAAAAAGCTCGATCCGGCCTTTGACCTGAATCTTGAGCGTCAGATCATTCGACGTGTCCCTGCGCAAGTAGTGCTAATACCCACTAAGCCACAATAAAGCCCGCAGGGCCGAAGGTTACTGAGTTATCCAACCACTCAGTAGCCTTCGGCCCAACACGCCTAAACCTCCTTAGGCCGGAATAGCCTTGGCTTTTGGCTCGCGCGCCCAAATCCGGTGCAAGGCGATCGCTGCAAAAAACGCTTTAAGGTCTTGTGCATCTTTGATCGCCAACAACCCGTCATCCACTTGCAAATGCAGCACTTCCAACAGCTTTTTTGCTTCGCCATGCAAGGCGATTGGCTTCAAGTGTTTGTAGGCTTCAAGCAAGTAATGCAACGCAACCCCGTCGCCACTTAACGTCTCGATCGACTCTGCGCCACCCGGCACGTACACGGCGTCAAAGGCCACCGACGGCAAGCCCTCCATCGAAGCATCTACCGGCAGCGACTTACCCTGTGCTGTTTTAACCGGCGCTGACGTAGGGCCGAGCAATTTGATGTGAGCGCCTTGGGCTGCCAGTGCTTTTTTAAGGGCATCAATAGCCTGCCCATCTACGCCGTTGGCCGCCAACACCGCCACTTTTCGGGTCTTGATATTGCCCGGTAGCAAATTGGCCTGGCTCAAGGCGGGTGAAGATTTAACGCTGGTTTTACGCGCCTGCACAGTGCCCGCCTTCGGAGCCGGCAGGCCCAAGTTTTCGGCGACACGGCGAGCGAGTTCAAGGTCGATGTTGGCTAAAATCTCATCCACCTGACGCGCTCGAATATATTCACGCTCGACCTTGCCCAATTCAAAGCTATACGCCGCGATGATGTGCTCTTGCTCGTGTTTGCTCATGCTGTGGAAAAACAGCCGTGCTTGAGAGAAGTGATCGCTGAACGAGTCGCTGCGCTGACGTATTTTGTTGGCGTCGATGCGCTCGGGGTACGATTCAAAACCACCGTCTTTGGCGGCTGGCGGCGTTTCCTTTGGCCACCCGCCATCTATGGAGTTAGGTTCGTAAGCCGCACGCCCCTTGTGGATCGTGCTGCGGTGTTGAGCATCGCGCTGGTTGTTGTGGAAAGGACTGACTGGGCGGTTAATGGGGATTTCGTGAAAGTTTGGCCCTCCCAGTCTGCTGATTTGCGTATCGGTGTAGGAAAACAAGCGACCTTGCAGCAGTGGGTCGTTAGAAAAGTCTATGCCGGGCACGATATGCCCGGGGCAAAACGCCACCTGCTCGGTTTCAGCGAAAAAGTTATCCGGGTTGCGGTTAAGCACCATCTTGCCAAGGGGGGTAATCGGCACCAGTTCTTCGGGGATCAGCTTGGTCGGGTCCAGAATGTCGAAATCAAATTTATGCTCATCTTCTTGCGCAATGATCTGCACCCCGAACTCCCACTCTGGATAATCGCCAGTTTCAATCGAGTCCCACAGATCACGGCGATGATAGTCGGTGTCTTTACCGGCCAGCTTTTGCGCTTCATCCCACACCAGAGAGCACGTGCCTACGCTAGGGCGCCAGTGAAACTTAACGAAGTGTGATTTCCCCTCTGCGTTGATGAAACGGAAGGTGTGGACCCCGAAGCCTTGCATGCTGCGTAGGCTTTTCGGAATCGCGCGGTCGGACATAGCCCAAATGACCATGTGCGCAGACTCCGGGACCAGCGAGACAAAATCCCAGAACGTGTCATGAGCCGAGCCGCCGGTTGGCATTTCGTTGTGAGGTTCGGGTTTTACCGCGTGGACAAAATCTGGAAACTTGATTGCATCTTGAATGAAGAACACCGGCATATTGTTGCCGACCAGATCGAAGTTACCCTCATCAGTGAAAAACTTAACTGCGAAACCCCGCACGTCACGCACCGTATCTCCCGAGCCTCTTGGGCCTTGAACGGTTGAAAAACGTACGAACACGGGTGTTTTTTTATCCGGGTCTTGTAAGAAACCCGCTTTGGTCAAGTCGCTATGGGCTTTATAGGTTTGGAAGTACCCGTGAGCCCCAGTGCCTCGCGCATGCACAATGCGCTCAGGAATTCGCTCGTGGTCAAAATGCGTGATTTTTTCACGCATGATGAAGTCTTCGAGCAGTGAGGGGCCTCGCGCACCGGCTTTGAGGGTGTTTTGATTGTCGGAAATCTTCACGCCTTGATTGGTTCGCAACGCCTGATCCGTCGCATCGTCGCGAAACACTTCGATGTTTTCCAATTTGGCGTTAGTGTTGCCACGGTCCAAGGTGTCGGTGCCGGCCATCTGGCTCTTGGGTGTAGACGGTTTTTTGCTGCTCATCAGACTAAGCTCCTTATCGTTGAAAGCCCCACGGGCTGGGCTTTTAAGGCAAATATCCTGTTGCGGGATGTGAGGTGCTGTTAGTACTGACTGGTGCAGGTGGCGGTCGTTCCTTATTTCAGACCACCGTCCTCTTATCGCCAAATCAAAGGTCTTTGCTCAAATAAATGCTAAGAACCTCTAGACGGACAGGCTAAAATGCGCGCCCGGCTAACCGCTGATCTTCTATTTACGCGCCCCACAAGGTTCGCTACGTGATTGAGTTCCATAACGTTCATAAAACTTACCGGGTCGCCGGTAAGGACATTCCCGCCCTGCATTCCACGAGTTTGCGTGTTGAGAGCGGCCAGGTTTTTGGCCTGATTGGTCATTCCGGCGCGGGCAAAAGTACATTGCTACGCCTGATCAACCGTCTCGAAACACCGAGCGGCGGGCAGATCATCGTCGACAACGAAGACGTCACGGCGATGGATGCCAATGGCCTACGGCGTTTCCGGCAGCAAGTCGGGATGATCTTCCAGCACTTCAATTTGCTGGCATCCAAGACTGTTGCTGACAACGTGGCGATGCCACTGGCGCTGGCGGGTGAATTGTCCCGCAGCGAAATTGACCAACGAGTTGCCGAGCTGCTGGCGCGCGTGGGTCTGTCAGACCATGCCAAGAAATACCCGGCGCAGTTGTCAGGCGGCCAAAAACAACGAGTAGGCATTGCTCGTGCCTTGTCGACCAAGCCCAAAGTATTGCTGTGCGATGAAGCCACCAGTGCGCTCGACCCGCAAACGACGGCGTCGGTGTTGCAGTTGTTGGCAGAAATTAACCGCGAACTGAAACTCACCATTGTGCTGATCACCCACGAGATGGATGTGATCCGCCGTGTGTGCGATGAAGTGGCCGTGATGGACGCGGGCGTTATTGTTGAGCAAGGCCCGGTGGTTGATGTGTTTTTGCATCCCAAGCACCCAACGACTAAGCGCTTTGTGCAAGAAGACGAGCAGATCGACGAAGGCGAACAGCGCGACGATTTCGCCCACGTCCCTGGGCGCATTGTGCGTCTGACGTTCCAAGGCCAAGCCACCTACGCACCGTTGCTAGGCACCGTTGCTCGCGAAACCGGCGTGGACTACAGCATCTTGGCGGGTCGTATCGACCGCATCAAAGACTCTCCGTATGGGCAACTGACCCTCGCCATCACGGGTGGCGATATGGAAGCTGCTTTTGCCCGCTTTAAAGCGGCTGATGTACATATGGAGGTATTGCGCTAATGGAATCCCTACTGGGCTTTTTCACCAACATTGATTGGTACGAAATCTGGCTGGCCACAGGCGACACCTTGATGATGCTCGGCGGCTCGTTGCTGTTTACCATCTTGTTGGGCCTGCCGCTTGGCGTGTTGCTGTTCTTATGCAGCCCGCGCCAGTTGTTTGAGCAGAAAGCCGTCTACGCCTTGCTGTCATTGGTAGTGAACATTCTGCGCTCGCTGCCGTTCATCATCCTGTTGATTGTGATGATCCCGTTTACGGTACTGATCACCGGCACTTCGCTGGGCGTCGCCGGTGCGATTCCACCACTGGTGGTCGGCGCAACGCCGTTCTTCGCCCGCTTGGTCGAAACCGCCTTGCGTGAAGTCGATCGCGGCATCATCGAAGCCACGCAATCGATGGGTGCTAGCACGCGTCAGATCATTACCAGCGCCTTGTTGCCAGAAGCACGCCCCGGCATTTATGCCGCGATTACCGTGACCGCGATTACGCTGGTGTCCTACACCGCTATGGCGGGCGTGGTCGGTGCAGGGGGGCTGGGTGATTTGGCGATTCGTTTCGGCTACCAACGTTTCCAAACCGACGTGATGATTGTCACGGTGGTGTTGTTGTTGATTCTGGTGCAAATTCTGCAAACCGTCGGCGACCGCTTGGTCGTACACTTTTCGCGCAAGTAAGTGTGCCTTTACGTTTATTACGCAATAGCCAGCCCTGAGCTGGCAGATACCTGGGGTCAGGTGTTCACAAGGAGCTGTTGAATGAAGAAGTTATTTGCTGCTGTGGCCGCTGTTGCGGCGTTTTCTGCCCATGCAGGTGATCTGTCGGTCGCGGCAAGCCCGGTTCCGCACGCGGAGATTCTGGAGTTCGTGAAACCGACGCTGGCCAAAGAGGGTGTAAACCTCAAGGTCAAGGTGTTCACTGATTACGTTCAACCTAACGTACAAGTGGCCGAGAAGCGTCTGGACGCCAACTTCTTCCAGCACCAGCCGTACTTGGATGAGTTCAACAAATCCAAGGGCACGCACTTGGTCAGCGTTGCGGCCGTACACCTGGAGCCGTTGGGTGCTTACTCCAGCAAATACAAAAAGCTGGATGAGCTCAAAGACGGCGACACGGTGGTGATCCCGAACGACGCCACTAACGGCGGGCGCGCGCTGTTGCTCCTGGACAAGGCCGGCGTGATCAAGCTCAAGGACTCGACCAACATCCTGTCGACCGTTAAAGACATCACCGAAAACCCAAAAAATCTGAAGTTCCGCGAGCTGGAAGCCGCCACCATTCCACGCGTGCTGACTCAGGTTGATCTGGCGTTGATCAACACCAACTACGCGCTGGAAGCCAAGTTGAATCCAGAAAAAGACGCACTGGTCATTGAAGGCAGCGACTCGCCTTACGTGAACATTCTGGTAGCGCGCCCAGACGACAAAGACTCCGAAGACATGAAGAAGCTGGTAGCTGCCTTGCACACGCCAGAAGTCAAAGCCTTCATCCTTGAGAAGTACAAAGGCGCCATCCTGCCGGCGTTCTAAGCACTACCCGTAGGAGCTGCCGCAGGCTGCGATCTTTTGCTGTTGCGATCAAAAGATCGCAGGCTGCGCCAGCTCCTACAAAAACAGAGATGCATCCAAACACCGTGCGCGATGGTGTTTCGGCAACTACAGACTTAGCACGTTTGCTGCGCGACAGCGCGGCGTCTGGACGACAGGGAAT
>NZ_LLWH01000007.1 GCF_001411475.1 Pseudomonas endophytica
GGTAGTTCAGTCGGTTAGAATACCGGCCTGTCACGCCGGGGGTCGCGGGTTCGAGTCCCGTCCGCTGCGCCATATTTGAGTCACAAGCCCCTTGAACGCTTGTGATACGCAAAAAGCCTGCCTTGTGCAGGTTTTTTTGTGCGCCTGTGTTTTGTGGGTTTTCAATAGCGTGGGAGCGGGCAAGCCCGCTCCCACAAGGGATAATTACCAGTGGCTTAGAAATCCCAGCGCGTGCTGACCATGACGTTACGCGGATCCCCGTAATACGACGAGTTATAGAAACCGATGTTGGTGTAATACGACTTGTCGAACACGTTGTTCAGATTGACCGTGGCCGAGAGGTTTTCGCTGATCTGGTAACGGGCCATCAAGTCCACCAGCCAGTACGGGTCTTGGGAAAACTTCTCCACGGTGCCGCCCTTGTTCCAGTTGGTCAGCATCTGCCAACCTGTGCCCTGCCAGCGCACACCGCCGCCCACGGTGAGTTTGTCCAGAGGCCCGGTCAGCTTGTAGCTGGTGTACAGGTTGATCTGGTCTTCCGGCTCCCACGTTGACACCTTTTTGCCACCCTGTTCGCGGCTGACCTTGTGCGTATAACCCGCCTGCAATTGCCAGCCAGGTAACAGTTCGCCGGAAATTTCTGCTTCGTAACCCTTAGTCGTCGCCTTGATGCCTTTGTAGGCGTAGTCGATGTCCGGGTTGGTGGGGCGGGCGTTGTAGGCGGTGTCTGCTTCTGGGCGGTTATCTTGGTGTACTTCGAAATAGGCCAAGCTTGAATTCAGACGGCCATCAAAGAACTCACCTTTTAAACCAATCTCGTAGTTGGTGCCTTCATCGGGTTCAAGCATTTTGTTGTCGCGGTTGCGGTAGTACGACTGCGGCAGAAAAATCTCTGTGTAGCTGGCGTAGGCCGAGATGTTTTCATTGATGTCGTAGATGATCCCGGCATACGGCAACACCTTGCCAGTGTCTTTAGCTTGGCTGGTGCCGGTTAGGGTGTAATTGGTCACCCGCGTCCCGAGCAGCAATGTCAGGTCATCGGCCAAGCTGAAACGCCCGGTGATGTAAGTACCGGTCTGGCGTGTGGTTTCGTCGTTTTTCGAGGTTCTACTGCCCCAGTCCGGCTCAAGTGCGTCGCCGTCCCAGTTGTAGTAGTCGTAGGCGTTATCAATCATGATCGCGTTGGTGTAGTCGTTGCCGGTCCAGTGCGAACGGGATACCGAGCCGCCAATCACCAATTGATGTTCGCGGCCCAGCAAGTCGAACGGGCCGGTGGCGTAAAGGTCGCCGCTGTCGCTGACGTATTCACCGGTGTACTTGCGCGCCAATATCGGCGCCAAGCCTGTGGTCGCGTCCGGATCGAGCAGCGCTCCGAGTGGAGCGTTGTAGCCGTTAATTTGGTGGTTGTACTGGGCTTTAGCGACCCAGCCATTGTCAAAGTTGTGTTCCAGCGTGGCGAACGCGGTGCGCGTGTATTGCTTCCAACTGCTCCATTTGGTGCCGTTGTTGAATGAGCGCGGGGTGCTGATGGACTCACCTGCGGAGTTATACAGCGAGGCGCTGCCTGACCAACTGGAGCCTTTGGGATTGTTGTCTTGGTAATCGGCGCCAAGGGTCAGTAGGGTGTCTGGGTCTAGATCGACTTCAAGAATCCCGTAATACACTTCGCTGTCGCGTTTGTAATGATCCATAAACGAGTGCTTGTCTTGGTAGGCCGCTACCGCTCGGCCGCGCACATTGCCGCTTTCGGTCAACGGCCCGCTGACATCAATTTCTGAGCGGTAGTTGTCCCAAGAACCTGCGCCCAAATCAATGTGGGCTTTGAACTCACGGGTGGGCTTTTTACGCACCATATTGATCGTACCGCCGGGTCCGCCTGCGCCGGTGAGCAAGCCTGTTGCTCCCTTGAGAATTTCAACGCGGTCGTAAATAGCGGTATCCGTCAGGGTATGCCCGGCGGAATACTGCGGATCTTGTAGGATTGGGATACCGTCGTACTGGAAGTTTTTGATCGCAAAGCCGCGTGAGTAATAGCTAGTGCGGTCACTGTCGTATGTGGCTACGGTGATGCCGGGGGTGTGGCGCATCACGTCATCAATCGAGTTGAGACCGAAATCGTCCATCGCCTGGCGCGTAACCACCGAAATCGACTGCGGTGTTTCACGCGGTGTCAGCACCATGCGCGTTGCCGTAGCGATACTGCCGGGAGTGTAGGAGCCCGAGCCTTCAGTGATTGTACCCAGTTGGTTGGCGCTGACCTGAGTCGCGCCCAATTCCAACGCGCTGCCAGCGGTGGGCAGTGCATCGAGGGTGTAGCCATTGGCGCCTTTGACCACGGTATAACCGCTGCCGCTCAACAGCGTTTCAAAGCCGCTTTGTTCGTTGTACACCCCATGCAAGCCAGGTGTCGTCAGGCCGTCGAGGGTGTGCGATTGAAAAATAATCGCCACTCCCGCCTGTTGAGCGAAGCGGTTTAATGCGCTGCTCAGCGGGCCAGCGGGAATATCGTAGGTCTGCACGGCTGTTTGTGCCTGAGCCATCGAAGTACTTAGAACACCTGCCGCCGAGGCCACAATCAAATGAATGGCCAAGGTTAACGGCTTGCAGCCGCGAGGGCTAAAACGCCCGCGTGGGTGGGAGGAAATCAGCATGGAGAGCGCAATCCTTTATGGGTCTGTATACCTTCCTTGACGGCTGACATTGAAAAAGCGGAACGAATGCGAATTATTATTTTTTAGAAATCGGCAATTGGCTAACCACAATCAGCCACGGGGTGTAGGTTTTAATGCTCAGCGGCAGTGTTTGCGCGATCAATTGCAATGCTCGGTCGGTGTCGTCCAGAGGTAAAACGGCCGTCACACGCAAAGCCTCCATGGCCGCTCGATCAAACTGCAGATGGCCGCGTCGGTGGCGAGAGATTTCATCCAGCACCTGTGACAGCGGCTGGTCATCAATCACCAATTGGTGTCGACGCCACGCTTCATCGATGCTGGCGGGGTCTACGCTGCCAGACAGTTTCACGCTGTTGCGGTTGATCAGGGCGCGTGAACCAGCGTCGACTTCAAGGGTTTGCTGTTCGTCGGCGCTTTGCGCTGCCACACGGGACTGCAGCATGCTCAGTACCGTGGTGTCTGCTTGGCGGTTGACCACAAAGCGGGTGCCGAGGGCGCGCATGCGGCCTTGTTCGGTTTGGACGATAAAAGGGCGTGAATTGTCATGCGCGACATCGACCAACACCTCACCCTGGAGCAATTCGATCCGTCGCTCAGTACTGTTGAAATACACGTTGACCGCGCTGGTTCCGCTGAGCGTCAGGGTGGAGTTGTCGGCCAAGTGCAGCGTCTTCCAGTCATTGGGGCCGGTACTGATATCTGCTAGCCAGCGTTCGGGGTAATGGCTTTTTAAGGTCAAGGTGACGGGAAGCGTCAAGCAGACCGCGATCGCGACTGCGCGCAGTACCCGTTTGCGTGAAGTTGCGGGTTTGCGTCCTTGGAAGGCCGCATTGAGCGCGGCCTTGGCGGGTGCTGATTGTTTACGCAGCGATTGCAGGCGACTGATAGCGTCTTGCATGCGTTGAGCGGCGGCCGCATGTTGCGGGCTCTGCAGTTTCCAGCACTCAAACTCTAGACGCGCAGCGTCGCTGAAGCCTTCTTCGTGCAGACGCAGCATCCACTCGGCGGCTTGCTCATCGACGCTTTGGCGAGACGCTGACATCAGGTGTCCAGACTGTGGCTGCAATGCAGTAAGGCTTGAATCAGATACTTGCGCACGGTGCGATCAGACAACCCGAGTTGGCGGGCGATTTGGCTTTGGGTCAGGCCGTCCAAGTAATACAGCACAAACGATTGGCGGACATTGTCGTGCATGCCTTCGAGCATAAACGCAATGTGTTCAAGGGCTTCTAGAGTACAGAGGATTTGCTCGGGGGACTGGAAGCCTTCAAGTGCTTCGGCGGTCAGTGCCAGTTCTTGCAGATAAGCGTTTTCGATGTGTTTGCGGCGTGCTTGATCAATGATCAAGCGCCGGGCGGTGGTGCTTAAGAACGCTCGAGGCTCGCGTAAGGTGGCGACAGATTCGCGGGCATTGAGAATTCGGGCGAATGTGTCCTGAGCCAAGTCGGCTGCATTTTGCGCGCAACCGAGTTTTCTGCGCAGCCAGCCAAGCAGCCAGCCATGGTGTTCACAGTACAGGTCTGAAATCGCGGCTTGGAACGGAGGTTCACCCGAAGACATAAAATGTAGCTCAAACGTTATTGAGAATTATTGCTAATTCTGAACGCAAGTCTGGGGTAAACGCAAGCTAGGCTTTGTGGTGGCGCGATCAATTAAAAAAGCAAAAGATCGCAGCCTTCGGCAGCTCCTACAAAGATTTACTGTTTGGCGATCAAGTTACCGGCGTGCAGGCCACATTCTTTTTGCGTGGCTTCTTCCCACCACCAACGGCCTTCGCGCTCGTGCTGGTTTGGTAAGACTGGGCGAGTGCAGGGTTCGCAGCCGATGCTGATAAAACCGCGCTCATGCAGGCTGTTGTACGGCAGCTCTAGCATGCGGATGTAGCCCCAAACTTCTTCGCTGGTCATCTGCGCCAACGGGTTGAATTTGTACAGCGTGCGCTCTGGTGTCGAGAACGCGCCGTCAATTTCCAGTGCGGCCACTTGGCTGCGAGTGCCCGGGCTTTGGTCACGGCGCTGGCCGGTTGCCCAGGCTTTAACGGTTGATAATTTACGGCGCAAAGGCTGGATTTTGCGCACGCCGCAGCATTCGCCGTGGCCGTCTTTATAAAAGCTGAATAAGCCTTTTTCTTTGACGAACGGTTCCAGTTTGCTTTGGTCGGGGGAGATCAACTCGATCTGGATCTTGTAGTGATCGCGCACTTGTTCGATAAAACGGTAGGTTTCGGGGTGCAGACGTCCGGTGTCGAGGCTGAACACTTTGACGTTTTTGTTCAGTTTCCAGGCCATGTCTACCAGCACCACATCTTCGGCGCCGCTGAAGGAAATCCAAAGCTCGTCACCAAAGTGTTCAAAAGCGAGTTTGAGAATATCCTGCGGGGACTTGCTGGCGTATGTCGCGGCTTTTTCCGCGACGTCGAACGGGTGGCTCATCAGGCGGTTTCCTACGGTGAATGGCGCTTGGCGCTCTCTAGTGGGCGGATGGTAGCAAAAACTGCGGGCTACAGGGTTTGCAGTGTGTCGAGCAACACCTTTACTTTGGTGATCGACTCTTGGTACTCATCCTGCCACTGAGAGTCAGCCACGATCCCGCCACCGCCCCAGCAATTCACCCGGCCATCTTTAATGAGCAGGCTGCGAATAGCGATAGAGCTGTCCATTTCTCCGCGCACATCCAAGTACAACAAAGAGCCGCAGTAAATACCGCGGCGGGTTGGTTCCAGTTCATCAATGATCTGCATTGCACGGATTTTCGGGGCGCCGGTAATGGAGCCGCCGGGAAAACTGTTGCCGATCAGGTCTAACGCGTCTTTGCCGGGGGCCAATTCGGCGGTGACGCTGCTCACCAAATGGTGAACGTTGGGGTAGCTTTCGAGGGCGATCAACTGCGGCACACTGACCGAGCCGATACGGCAAGTGCGCCCCAAGTCATTGCGCAATAAGTCGACGATCATCAGGTTTTCAGCACGATCCTTAGTGCTGGCTAACAATTGGGCGGCGTTCGCCGCATCTTCGGCAGGGGTTTTGCCCCGTGGACGAGTGCCTTTAATTGGGCGAGTTTCGACCTGTTGCTGGCTAACATGGACAAAGCGCTCGGGCGACAGGCTCACAATCGCGTTGTTCTCGGGCAAGCTGATAAAACCTGAAAATGGTGTTGGGCAGGCGCTGCGCAACGCGCAATAGGCGGTCCAGGCATCACCCTCGCAATGGGCGCTAAATCGCTGGGTGTAATTGACTTGATAACAGTCGCCCGCCTGAATGTAGTGCTGAATTTTTTCGAGAGAATGCTGGTAAAACTCGGCGCTGATATCGGGCTGCATCGGGTGTTTGAGGCTAAAGGCTGCGCTCTTTATCGGCTGCGGATGGGTGAACAATTGAATCAGCCGCTCGCGCTCATTGACCGCTAGGCTTGGGTGAAACACCAGTTGGCTGGTGGCAGTTTGGTGGTCACTGACCAGCGCCCAAGCATACAGCCCGAGTTGCGCGTCCGGCAGTTGCAGGTCATTGAGCGACTGCGTGGGCAACTGTTCAAGTTGGCGGCCAAAGTCGTAACTCAGGTAGCCGATCAAACCGCCGACAAAGGGTAATTCATAAGGCGCTGGCAGTTGCGCGTTGCCCAATTGCTTGAGTGCATCACGTAGGCGCTGTAAAAAATCGCGCCCTGATTCATCCGGGTGCACGCTCAGCGTTTCAATTGGCCATGCGCTCAACAGGTCATACCGCCCGCGATCTGCAATGGGGCGGCCACTGTCCAGCAACACCGCGCTTGGCGCATGGCGGATCGCTGCAAAATAGTCAGCAGGGTTTGGGTTGTAAGGCAGGGGGTGTACAGAGCAGGTCAACATGCGACGCCAATCAGCCAACGGAGCGGGGTGCTGATTGTAGTCCTGTGTAGGACGTCTAGGCTATGTGGCCGTGTGGGAGCGGCCGGTCGACGCTCGATTACTCGCGATCTTTTAAAAAGATCGCGAGTAAGTTCGTTCCTACGCGGTCATTACTCGTTTTGGTGAATATGCCCGAACAGCTCTTGGGTAAAGCGCACGCGTTCTTCTGGGGTCTCTTTGATGCCTTTGGCCGCCAGTTCGGCGAGACGGGCTTCAACGGCGTGCGTGCGTAGCGTCAGGCCGCAGTTGTTGGCGATCTGGATGTTCAGGCCCGGGCGGGCATTGAGTTCGAGAATCAAGGGGCCTTTGTCTTGATCGAGCACCATGTCGACACCGATGTAACCCAGGCCACACAACTCATAGCAACCGGCAGCCAGCTTCATAAAGCCGTCCCAGTTGGGCAGTTGCACGCCGTCTACCGCATTGGTGGTGTCCGGGTGTTTGCTGATGATGTTGTTTAGCCAGGTGCCGCGCAAGGTCAGGCCGGTTGCCAGGTCGACCCCCACACCGATTGCACCTTGGTGCAGGTTAGCCTTGCCGCCCGATTGACGGGTAGGCAAGCGCAGCATGGCCATTACCGGGTAACCCATGAGCACGATGATGCGGATATCCGGCACGCCCTCATAGCTGATGCTTTTGAAGATCTGGTCGGGTGTGACGCGGTACTCGATAAGTGCCCGGTCGCGGTGACCGCCTAACGAATAAAGGCCGGTCAGGATGCTTGAAATCTGATGCTGGATTTCTTCGTGGCTGATGATCTTGCCCGAAACGGTTCGGAAGCGATCTTCGAACCGGTCGGCAATCACTAAAATCCCATCACCGCCCGCGCCTTGCGCAGGCTTGACCACGAAGTCTGTGCGGCCGCCGATGATGTCATCGAGTTTTTCGATTTCTTTCTCGGTGGAAATCACCCCGAACATTTCTGGTACTTGAATACCGGCTTCGATGGCGCGCTCTTTGGTGATGATCTTGTCATCCACAATCGGGTACAAGCTGCGTTTGTTGTACTTGAGTACGTAGTCCGCATTGCGCCGATTGATGCCCATGATGCCTTTGGCTTCTAGCGCCTTCCAGGTCTTCCAGAGGCCAAACATTAGGAATCCGCCTTCAAGAACGCTTTAAAGCGAATCAGTTCGGTGAGGCGGTACCCGCGGTAGCGACCCATTGCCAGCATGAAGGCTACCAGCAGTAGCAGCACAGCCGGGAAAGTGAACACGAAGTACACCAACTCAGGAATGCTCATGACCAGATAGGCCAATGTCGCCGCGAACAGTGTGCCGATTGCGACTTTCATCGCGTGACCGCCGCCACGCTCTTCCCACGTAATAGAGAGACGTTCGATGGTCATGGTCAGAATCACCATCGGGAACAGCGCCACAGACAATCCGCGTTCCAAGCCCAATTTATGACTGAACAGGCTGATAGCAGCGATCAGGATCACCACGAAGGTCAATACCACAGACAGCCGTGGCAGCATTTGTAACTTCAAATGCTCCAGATAGGAGCGCAGCATCAAGCCGAGCGCCGTTATCACCGTAAACAGGATGATCCCGAACTCCAGTTGGGTTTCGCGGAACGCCAGCGCAATCAGTACCGGGGTAAATGTACCGAGGGTTTGCAGGCCGATCAGGTTACGCATAACGAGGATCACCAGCACGCCAATCGGGATCATCACCATGATCATGAAGGTTTGCTGGGTTTGCAGCGGCAAGCCGTACAGCGAGTATTCGAGGAAGTTGGCGTCGGTGTTTTCGTCAGTCAACTTGGCCAAGCGAATAGCGTTCATTTCGCTGTTATTGAGGCTGAACGTTACGTTAGGTTTTTTGCCGCCATCCATGCTGATCAACGGCTCGTCGCCAATCCACCACAGCAGGCGGTCAGACGGCAGTCCTTGCTGACCGGTTTCCGGGTTGAAATACAACCAGTCGTTGCCGTTGAAACTGCGCAGCCACAGCTCAGGGTTTTGCGGTTGGTCGGCGACCAAACGGATGGTGTGGACTTTTTCCATTGGCACGTGGGCAATCGACAGCAGCAATTCGATCACTTGGGCCTTATGCGCAGTGGACGGGTCGCCCGCCAACAGCAGTTTTACGTTGTCATCGTTCGGATTGTTAACCCGTTTAATCGTCTCGCCAATAAAGGTTTCAACGTCCGCTGAGTGCTGGCGAATTGGCGCTAGCAGCGCTTCGGCGGCGATTTTTTCAGGGCCTTCGACGGCGATGCTGTCGCGAAATACCGGCCCTTTGACCTTGGTTTTGTCGCCCGTATAGCGTTTGGTCAACACCAATCGGTAGTAAAGGGTTTGCTTGCCGCTCACCCGACGCGCTGACCACGTGACCTTGCGATTGTCATCGACCCGATTAACGCTCACCCCGTAGTTATTGGAGATAAAGCTCTCGTTGAGGCTGACGTAATCGCGGTTCAGCGGTGGCACAAACATCTGGATCTTGACTGGATCTTTGGCGCTGGCCACGAACTCGATCTTGGCGTCGATATTCCACAGGTCATCAGTGGCGTCTTCGGTCACGGGAATGCCGATGACGAAAATCTGATAGGCGGTAATCGAAACGCCCAGCACCACGAGGATGGTGATCAAGATTTTCAGGTGAAGGGTAAGAGCGCGCATTTCAATTACTCTGCGGTTTGAGCGTTAACGACGCAGGCAGGCTTGCCAGCAGCGTATTTAAGACTTGGGTCGACCAGCGCATCAAAGCGTTTTAGTGCCTCGGAGCCAATCAACAGCGGGTATTGGAACGCACTTCGGTCGGTCAAGTTCACTTCGATGGTGCGTAAAGCTTTGCCCATACAAATTTGTAGGCTGATGACCGGGCGCGAGGTGTAGTTTTTATCGGCCTGTGGATCGTAGTCACCGGAACGGCGTTTGATCTTACTGACGCGGGCCAGCGGGCGCTCGATAGGATGAGAGTGGGCGTCGTCGATGGCCAGATAAAAGCGAACCCAGCTTTCACCGTCTCGTTTGAAGCGTTTGATGTCCCGCGCACTGAGGGAGGCGGTTTTGGCGCCGGTATCGAGCTTGGCGGCAACTAACAGGTCAATCCCGGCCAGCTCTGCATATTCATTAAGGCCGTACACGGTCTTTTCGGCGCCAAGGCTTAGACCTGGCAGAGACAGTAGGCAGAGAAAGGTGAAGAAGGTCGTAAATTTCATAAATCGAGGCGAGATCTCTTGCAATCTTCAGTTCAAGGCGACTGGCAGGGGCGCAAGTTTCCTCGTGCGGCTGCCCTCAAGTGGGGGGCAGGGCGGATGCGGCGGCATTCTAACATGATGGTTTTATGGCGCCAGCGTTCGCGCCTTCAACCACGTATTAAAGGGTGTCGATTAAACCAAGGTCGTAAGCCGTGATTGTCGACAATCGTAAATTTTCCTTTGACTGATAGTCCTTAAATGGCTAGTTTTAGCGCTATTGATTTCAAAGGTGTCGACAATATGCAGCAAGCACTGGACGCGGCCGTGATTGCCCAAGATGACTCGGAAACCCTCTCCGAGAACGTCTTTCGACGCATTCAGGCGGCTATTGTTCAAGGTGATATCGCGCCGGGCAGCAAGATCTCCGAACCTGAGTTAGCCCGCACCTATGGCATCAGCCGTGGCCCACTGCGTGAGGCGATTCACCGCCTTGAAGGTCAGCGCTTACTGGTTCGCGTCCCGCATGTGGGGGCTAGAGTCGTTTCGTTGAGCCATGCAGAGCTGATCGAGCTTTATGAAATCCGTGAATCCCTAGAAGGCATGGCTTGTCGCCTAGCCGCTGAGCGCATGAGTGACGAAGACATCGCCCAGCTTCGCGAAGTACTTCTAACCCATGAGCGGGATGAAGCATTTCAGGCGGGTGTCGGGTATTACCAGCAAGAAGGCGACTTTGATTTTCATTACAAAATTATTCAAGGCAGCGGCAATCGCACGCTGACCCAAATGCTCTGTGGTGAGTTGTATCAATTGGTGCGCATGTATCGCATCCAGTTTTCTGCCACCCCCAACCGCCCGCACCAAGCATTTGCCGAGCATCACCGCATTCTTGATGCCATTGCCGATCGCGACGGCGAACTGGCCGAGTTATTGATGCGCCGCCACATCGGCGCCTCTAAACGCAATATTGCGCGTCACTACCAAGACAGCGCCCAGCCGACAGCCACTCCACGAGGTGAGTCATGAGCAATAAAAATAGTCCAGGCCAACGTTTCCGTGATGCAGTCGCCAGCGAGCACCCGCTGCAAGTGGTCGGAGCGATTAACGCCAACCACGCATTGCTGGCCAAGCGTGCAGGTTTTAAGGCGATTTACCTGTCAGGTGGCGGTGTTGCCGCAGGCTCTTTGGGCGTGCCGGATTTGGGCATTACCGGCCTGGACGATGTGCTGACTGACGTTCGTCGTATTACCGACGTGTGCGACTTACCGCTGTTGGTCGACGTGGACACAGGCTTTGGTTCGTCATTCTTTAACGTTTCACGCACCGTGAAGTCGATGATCAAGTTTGGCGCTGCGGCGATTCATATTGAAGACCAGGTCGGCGCCAAGCGCTGCGGCCATCGTCCCAACAAAGAAATCGTTTCGCAGCAAGAAATGGTTGACCGTATTAAGGCTGCGGTTGATGCGCGGACCGATGACAGTTTCGTCATCATGGCGCGAACCGATGCACTGGCGGTAGAAGGTCTAGAGTCGGCGCTTGAGCGTGCTGCAGCATGCGTTGAAGCCGGTGCAGACATGGTGTTCCCGGAAGCAATCACTGAGCTGGACATGTACAAGTTGTTTGCTGACCGCGTGAAGGCGCCCATTTTGGCCAACATCACCGAGTTCGGCGCGACGCCGCTGTACACCACCGAGCAACTGGCCAGCGTCGACGTATCGCTGGTGCTCTACCCGCTGTCGGCGTTCCGCGCCATGAACAAGGCCGCAGAAAACGTCTACGGCGCCATCCGTCGCGACGGCACTCAGCAGAACGTAATCGACACCATGCAAACCCGCATGGAGCTTTACGATGCCATCAGCTATCACGAATTCGAGCAAAAGCTCGACGCGTTGTTTGCCGCGAAAAAATAAGGATCAAACGATCGCAGCCTGCGGCTGCTCCTACGAGAGCATCCAAGATTTCTATAACAACTGCCGTAGGCTGCGATCTTTGAAGCAATTCCCGAATAGCCTGAATAAACACAACTTGCCGAATCCCTAACAAATTCAAGATTGGAGAGCGCAATGGCCGAAGCAAAAGTATTGAGTGGTGCCGGACTACGTGGCCAAGTGGCCGGGCAAACAGCCTTGTCGACTGTCGGTCAGGAAGGTGCGGGCCTCACTTATCGTGGTTATGACGTCCGTGAGCTGGCGGCTGACGCCCGCTTTGAAGAAGTGGCTTACCTGCTGCTGTACGGCAACCTACCTACTCAAACCGAGCTAACGGCCTACACGGCCAAGCTCAAAACCCTACGCGACTTGCCACAAGCGCTGAAAGAAGTGCTGGAGCGCATACCTGCTGACGCGCACCCGATGGACGTGATGCGCACCGGTTGCTCGTTCTTGGGCAATCTGGAGCCCGAGAAAGACTTCTCTGAGCAATTGGACAAGACCGACCGCCTGCTGGCCGCCTTCCCGGCGATCATGTGTTATTGGTATCGCTTCAGCCACGAAGGCAAACGCATCGAGTGCGTGAGCGATGAAGAGTCGATTGGCGGTCACTTCCTGCACTTGCTGCACGGTAAGAAACCCAGCGAATTGCACGTCAAAGTGATGAACGTGTCGCTGATCCTTTACGCCGAGCATGAATTCAATGCTTCGACGTTTACCGCGCGGGTCTGTGCGTCGACCTTGTCCGATCTGTATTCGTGCATCACTGCGGCTATCGGTTCGCTGCGCGGCCCGCTGCACGGTGGCGCCAACGAAGCGGCAATGGAAATGATCGAGCGCTTTGCTTCAGCTGACGAGGCGGTAGAAGGCACCCTCGGCATGCTGGCGCGCAAAGACAAGATCATGGGCTTTGGCCATGCGATCTACAAAGACAGCGACCCGCGTAACGAGGTGATCAAGGGCTGGTCGAAAAAGCTCGCTGACGAGGTGGGCGATACCGTGCTGTTCCCAGTCTCCGAAGCCATCGACAACACGATGTGGGAGCAAAAGAAGCTGTTCCCGAATGCCGACTTCTACCATGCCTCGGCGTACCACTTCATGGGCATCCCGACCAAGCTGTTCACCCCGATCTTTGTCTGCTCCCGCCTGACCGGCTGGGCTGCGCATGTGTTTGAGCAGCGCGCCAACAATCGAATCATTCGTCCAAGCGCCGAGTACATCGGTGTTGAACAGCGCAAGTTCGTGCCAATCGAACGTCGCTGATAAGTAGGGTATCCCCCTGTAGGAGCGAGTTTCTCACGATCGTGAGACAAGCTAACTCCTACAGGTTAGGACGAACCCTCCGACCTAACCGTGATCGAGTTCCGCACCCATGAATACTGAATTTCGTAAAACGCTGCCGGGCACTCGGCTGGATTACTTCGACACCCGTGCGGCGGTCGATGCGATCAAACCCGGTGCTTACGACACCCTGCCTTATACCGCTCGCGTGCTGGCCGAAAACCTGGTGCGGCGCTGCGATCCAACCACCCTGAATGCCTCCCTCGGCCAGTTGATTGAGCGCAAGCGCGACCTCGACTTCCCGTGGTTTCCGGCGCGTGTGGTGTGCCATGACATTTTGGGCCAGACCGCATTGGTCGACTTGGCGGGGCTGCGAGACGCCATCGCTCAGCAAGGTGGCGACCCAGCGCAAGTCAACCCGGTGGTGCCGACGCAACTGATCGTCGATCACTCGCTGGCGGTGGAGTGTGGCGGCTACGACCCGGACGCGTTTGAAAAAAACCGCGCCATTGAAGATCGTCGTAACGAAGACCGCTTCCACTTTATCGAGTGGACCAAAAAAGCCTTCAAAAACGTCGATGTGATCCCGCCGGGCAACGGCATCATGCACCAGATCAATCTGGAGAAAATGTCCCCGGTGATTCAGGTGCGCGATGGCGTGGCCTTCCCGGACACGTGCGTGGGCACCGACAGCCATACCCCGCATGTCGATTCGCTGGGCGTTATTGCCATTGGCGTGGGCGGCTTAGAAGCAGAAAGCGTGATGCTGGGCCGCGCCTCATGGATGCGCCTCCCAGAAATCGTGGGTGTGGAACTGACTGGCAAGTTGCAACCCGGCATTACCGCCACTGACATGGTGTTGGCGCTGACCGAGTTCCTGCGCAAGCAAAAAGTCGTGGGTGCGTGGTTGGAGTTCTACGGCGAAGGCGCATCGGCGCTGACCTTGGGCGATCGTGCGACTATTTCCAACATGGCCCCGGAATACGGTGCTACCGCGGCGATGTTCTATATCGACCAGCAAACCATTGACTACCTCAAACTGACGGGGCGTGAAGACCAGCAAGTGCAGTTGGTCGAGCACTACGCCAAGGTCAACGGGTTATGGGCGGACAGCCTTAAAGGTGCGCAGTACGAGCGCAACCTGAGCTTTGATCTATCAACGGTGGTGCGCAACATGGCTGGCCCGAGCAACCCGCATGCACGGGTAGCAACCAGCGATTTGGCGAACAAAGGGATTGCCGGGCAATGGGACGACGTGCCGGGGCAAATGCCCGATGGCGCGGTGATCATCGCCGCGATCACCAGTTGCACCAATACCAGCAACCCGCGCAACGTGATTGCCGCCGGATTGCTCGCACGCAATGCCAATAAGCTAGGGCTGACTCGCAAGCCTTGGGTCAAATCCTCGTTGGCGCCCGGCTCGAAAACCGTGGCCCTGTACCTGGACGAGGCGGGCCTGACAGACGAACTGGAGCAACTGGGCTTTGGTGTTGTGGCTTTTGCCTGCACGACCTGCAACGGTATGTCGGGGGCGCTTGAGCCTGCGATTCAGCAAGAAATCATTGACCGCGACCTGTATGCGACAGCAGTGCTGTCGGGTAACCGCAACTTTGACGGGCGAATCCACCCGTACGCCAAGCAAGCGTTCTTGGCGTCTCCGCCGTTGGTGGTGGCCTATGCGATTGCCGGGACCATCCGTTTTGATATCGAAAAAGACGTATTGGGTCTGGATGCTCAAGGCAATGAAATCCGCCTCAAAGACCTCTGGCCGAGCGATGAAGAAATCGACGCCGTGGTGAAAGCATCGGTGAAGCCGGAGCAGTTCCGTCAGGTCTACATCCCGATGTTTGCCATCCATGAAGACACCGGCCCGAAAGTCGAGCCGCTGTACGACTGGCGCCCGCAAAGCACTTACATCCGCCGACCGCCGTATTGGGAAGGCGCGCTGGCCGGTGCGCGTCCGCTCAAGGGCATGCGCCCGCTGGCGGTGCTGCCGGACAACATCACAACTGACCACTTGTCACCGTCCAACGCGATCATGCTCAACAGCGCGGCGGGGGAGTACTTGGCCAAC
>NZ_LLWH01000008.1 GCF_001411475.1 Pseudomonas endophytica
CGAAGTCGAGCCAGTTTTCAGTTTGCTCTTGTTGCCAGCCGTCGACGATGCTCTGCCGAAACAGCCCGTGTTCATAACGGATGCCATAACCGTGAGCGGCGATGCCAAGGGTCGACATGCTCTCCATAAAACATGCGGCCAAGCGGCCCAGACCGCCGTTACCCAAAGCCGCATCTGGCTCCAATAGCCGAATGCGCTCCAAATCCACGCCCAGTTCGGTCAAAGCCTCACGTGCGATATCCAGCAAGCCCAAGTTGCTCAGGCTGTCGTAGAGCAAACGGCCGATCAAAAACTCCAATGACAGGTAGTACACCCGCTTCTGGTCTTTACGATAAATCTGCCGCGTGTGGTCCATCCAGTGTTCGACCATGTGGTCGCGGGCGGCCAGTGCAATGGCTTCAAACCAGTCATGATCAAACGCGTGATCCGGGTCCTTACCCACCGCGTAAGTTAGTTTGGCTAGCACGGCAGCACGAAAAGCCGCCACCTGCGCGTCACGAACAAGCGGTTCCTGGGACATCGTTACAACCTCTAGCGAGATGGAGCGATTAGAAGAACGGGTGATGAGAGACTAGACCGTTCGACAGGCAGAACGCGCGATGATTCGCGCTTTTTTCATCAAACGCTGACAAAACCCACAACGCCCCAAAACGATGCAAACCGCCAGCTAAACGCCTCAAAACAAGCTTTGTACAAAAAACCGGCAAATGGTGATTCACTCTTTCGTCAACCCCGGTATGATCGCGCGCCCTGATGCACGCTGGAATAACCGCCCGATGAAGTCCAACCTGATTGCCGCCGCAGAGATCGACCGTCTCGATACCTGGGCCAAGTACTCCGCGCCCATGTGCGGCTCCTGCATTTCCAGCTGCTGCACCTTGCCGGTTGAGGTCAAGGTCAAAGACTTGATCCGCATTGGCTTGGTCGATGAGTTCGAACTCGGTGACCCGCCGAAAAACATCGCCAAACGCCTGCAAAAAGAAGGGATCGTTGAGCGTTTCAACCAGAAGTCAGGGATCTTTACCCTGCAACGCATGAGCAATAGCGATTGCCTGTACCTGGACCGCAAGTCGCGCATGTGCACCATCTACGACAAACGCCCCGACACCTGCCGCAACCACCCACGCGTGGGCCCGCGCCCTGGGTATTGTGCGTACGTGCCCAAAGCCGTTGAGCGTAAAAACAGCAGTGAGCGGTTGTTGGATTTTTAAAGGCCTGCACACATCAAATCCCTGTAGGAGCTGCCGCAGGCTGCGATCTTTGGTTTTTTAACGATCAAAAGATCGCAGCCTACGGCAGCTCCTACCAAAAGCAGAAGCAGCGCCGGTTGTGACCGCAGCAACGTAGATGACACAAAAAAGATCATAAAGAGGCAATCGCAGCGGTTAAATCCCGCGCATAAAAAAACGCCCCCAACCGCAAGGCCGGGGGCGTTTTTGTAACCGCTAACTAAGTGACTTAGTTTTTGGCTTTTTTAGCAGCGCGGGTACGCTCGCCTTCGTCCAGGATCTTCTTACGAAGACGGATGGACTTAGGTGTTACTTCGCACAGCTCGTCGTCCTGGATGAATTCCAGTGCTTGTTCCAGAGTGAAGCGAACAGGCGGAACCAGAGCGATGGTTTCGTCTTTACCCGAAGCACGCATGTTGTCGAGCTTCTTACCCTTGGTAGGGTTAACACCCATGTCGGTGTCACGGCTGTTCAGACCAACGATTTGACCGTTGTAGATCTCTTGACCGTGCTCAACAAACAGCTTGCCGCGTGCTTGCAGAGTTTCCAGGGAGTAGGTCAGCGCCTTGCCAGTTTCAACCGAAACCAGTACGCCGTTCTGACGGCCAGACATTTGGCCCGACTTCATCACGTCGTAACGGTCGAAGATCGAGGTCAGGATGCCAGCACCGTTGGTCAGGGTCAGGAACTGGTTACGGAAACCGATCAGACCACGAGCAGGGATGTTGTATTCCAGACGAACACGGCCTTTACCATCCGGCACCATGTTGGTCAGGTCGCCCTTACGCAGACCCATCTCTTCCATCACCTTGCCCTGAGATTCTTCTGGCAGGTCGATGGTGACGTTTTCAAACGGTTCGTGCTTAACGCCGTCAACCAAGCGGATGATTACTTCTGGACGACCAACGCCCATTTCGAAGCCTTCACGACGCATGGTTTCGATCAGTACCGACAGGTGCAGTTCGCCACGGCCAGATACTTTGAACTTGTCAGCCGAGTCGCCTTCTTCAACGCGCAGTGCAACGTTGTACAGCAGCTCTTTGTCCAGACGTTCCTTGATGTTACGGGACGTCACGAACTTGCCTTCTTTACCGCAGAATGGCGAGTCGTTTACCTGGAAGGTCATGGAAACGGTTGGCTCGTCGACGGTCAACGGCTTCATCGCTTCAACGTTCAGCGGGTCGCACAGCGTGTCGGAGATGAACAGCGAGTCCATACCGCTGATGCAAACGATGTCGCCTGCCGCAGCTTCTTCCACGTCTACACGGTGCAGACCGTGGTGACCCATCAGCTTCAGGATACGACCGTTACGGCGCTTGCCGTCAGCGTCGATGGCCACAACCGGGGTGTTCGGCTTAACGCGACCACGAGCGATACGGCCAACACCGATAATGCCCAGGAAGCTGTTGTAGTCCAGTGCCGAGATTTGCATCTGGAACGGACCATCACGGTCTACAGCCGGCGCCGGTACGTTGTCGACAATCGACTGGTACAGCGGGGTCATGTCTTCAGCCATGTCGGTGTGGTCAAGACCAGCAATACCGTTCAGGGCAGAGGCGTAAACCACTTTGAAGTCCAGCTGTTCTTCGGTAGCACCCAGGTTGTCGAACAGATCGAAGATCTGGTCCAGAACCCAATCAGGACGCGCGCCTGGACGGTCAACCTTGTTGATAACCACGATTGGACGCAGGCCAGCTTCAAAAGCCTTTTTGGTCACGAAACGAGTTTGCGGCATAGGGCCGTCTTGAGCGTCAACCAGCAGCAGAACGGAGTCAACCATCGACATTACGCGTTCTACTTCGCCGCCGAAGTCGGCGTGGCCCGGGGTGTCCACGATGTTGATGTGGTAGCCGTTCCAGTTGATGGCGGTGTTTTTCGCCAAAATGGTAATACCGCGCTCTTTCTCCTGGTCGTTGGAGTCCATCACGCGCTCGTCGTTGAGCTCGCCGCGCTCCAGAGTGCCGGATTGACGCAAGAGTTTGTCTACCAGGGTGGTTTTACCGTGGTCAACGTGGGCGATGATGGCGATGTTGCGTAGATTTTCGATCACTTGTGTATCTCGATCAGAGGATTCGGTGTGCTGACAGGTCGTGGCAGCGATTAACAGTAGAGTCAGGCCTTGCCGTTACAACTTGACGGTGGCGTCGGGGGGCCGGTGACGCAGGCCACAGGCAAACAGCCCCGGGCTCTTAGCTCGGTCGATAAACGCGCACATTGGCATGCCCCTCACTGAGCAAATGGTGGGCATGCAGGCGACTCATCACGCCTTTGTCGCAATACAACAGGTACTGGCGTGTGTCATCCAGCTCCTTGAAGCGGCTGTTCAGTGCATAGAACGGCAACGCTTGTACTTCGATGCCAGCCAGTTCCAGCGGCTGATCTTCCTGAGCATCCGGGTGACGGATGTCGATAATGATCTGGCCCGCCAGCACTTCGCTGACTTCTTCGACTTGCAAGTCCTGGCCCAACTCGTCGATCACTCGATCAATCGGCACCAGTTTGGCCCGCTCAAGCGCACGCTCAAGCACGGCCATATCAAACTGTTGTTCTTCATATTCCACACGCGGGCGCTTAGCGTGGGTTTTGGGGTTAACCGAAATCACCCCGCAATATTCAGGCATGTGCTTGGCAAAATCAGCGGTGCCGATTTCCGTCGCCTGATCAATGATGTCTTGCTTGTGGCTAGCGACCAAC
The DNA here is from genome assembly GCF_001411475.1 of Pseudomonas endophytica. Lineage (GTDB taxonomy): Bacteria > Pseudomonadota > Gammaproteobacteria > Pseudomonadales > Pseudomonadaceae > Aquipseudomonas > Aquipseudomonas endophytica. The sequence goes on from NZ_LLWH01000008.1 coordinate 3,924, forward strand.
GGGCGCAAGACCAGCTTGTCAGTCACGCAGTCGATCACCGACAGATTAGGCAACGTCTGGCTGGACACCTGAGAGATCGCCTCTCCAGTGACCAGCGCGTCAATGTCGAGCCGGTCCGCAATACGGGACGCAGCGCGCAACATCATACGCTTCAAAATGACGCCCATATGACCGTTATCGACTTTGCCGAGAATTTCACCCAGCACTTCTTCGAATGGAACACTCACAAACAGCACGCGTTGCGAGCTGCCGTACTTCTTCCATATATAGTGCGCGACTTCCATCACGCCCAGTTCATGGGCACGGCCACCTAGGTTGAAGAAGCAAAAGTGGCTCATCAGACCGCGGCGCATCACTTGGTAGGCCGCCACGGTTGAATCGAAACCACCCGACATCAATACCAGTGTCTGTTCCAGCGAGCCCAGCGGGAAACCGCCGATGCTGTCGTGCTGGCTGTGAATCACAAACAACCGTTGGTCGCGAATTTCGAAGCGGACTTCAATTTCGGGCTTTTTCAGGTCAATACCGGCCGCCCCACACTCACGACGTAGCTTGCTGCCGACGTATTTCTCGATTTCCATCGAGGTGAATGAGTGCTTGCCGCCACGCTTGCAACGCACCGAAAAAATCTTGCCCGCCAAGACATCGCCGTAATGCAATTTGCACTTTTCAACGACGTCGTCGAAGTCGCCCAACGGGTACTCGTCAACTTGCAGGAAATGCGCGATGCCCGGCATGCAGCTTAAGCGCTCAGTCATCTCCTTCAAGGCTTTGGGGTCGCTGACACGGGTTTGCAACTCAATGTTGTCCCACACGCCGGTCACTACCACAGCCGGGTCCAAATCGCGGAGCACAGCACGGATGTTTTTAGCCAATTGACGGACGAAACGCATCCGAACCGGGCGGCTCTTGATAGTGATCTCGGGGAAGACTTTAACAATAAGTTTCATGAAAACAGCGCGCGAGCAGCCTGCCAAAAAAGGGGGGCGCGGATTATAGCGGAAATTGCTCAAGGTTTAACCAGTTATCGTACAAACGGTTTTCGTCGCACCAAAATGGAGCAAATGACAACCTTTTCGCTTCATTTGAGTGCGTCTAACCCCCTAAATCATGGGGCCTCAGCCTTACTCTGCTTGAGATTGGGGCAAGTCGGGGCACTGGCATGCAATTTGCTCCCTTGTGAGGCAGGTTGCCTTGGCAGAGTATTCGCGCCGGCATCAACCACTTATCAAGGGCGACTCTACTACCCGCCCTAAGCAAGCCACCCCGGAGGACACTATGTCGAAGTCGGTTCAACTCATCAAAGATCATGACGTCAAATGGATTGATCTGCGCTTCACTGACACCAAGGGCACTCAACATCACGTGACCATGCCGGCCCGTGATGCGCTGGATGAAGACTTCTTCACCGACGGCAAAATGTTCGACGGTTCCTCCATTGCTGGCTGGAAAGGCATCGAAGCGTCCGACATGATCCTGCTGCCAGACGACAGCACGGCCGTTCTGGACCCGTTCACCGAACAGCCAACGCTGATCCTGGTGTGCGACATCATCGAACCTTCGAGCATGCAAGGTTACGACCGTGACCCGCGTGCAATCGCCAAGCGCGCTGAAGAGCACCTGAAAGCCACCGGCATCGGCGACACCGTATTCGCAGGCCCGGAGCCAGAGTTCTTCATTTTTGACTCGGTAAAATTCAAGTCGGACATTTCTGGCTCGATGTTCAAAATTTACTCCGAGCAAGGCTCGTGGATGTCCGACCAAGACATCGAAGGCGGCAACAAAGGTCACCGTCCAGGCGTCAAAGGCGGTTACTTCCCAGTTCCACCGTTCGACCACGACCACGAAATCCGTACCTCCATGTGCAGCGCACTGGAAGAAATGGGCCTGACCGTTGAAGTTCACCACCACGAAGTGGCGACTGCCGGCCAGAACGAAATCGGCGTCAAGTTCAACACCTTGGTGAAGAAAGCCGACGAAACCCAGACCCTGAAATACGTTGTGCACAACGTTGCCGATGCTTACGGCCGCACCGCGACATTCATGCCTAAGCCGCTGTATGGCGATAACGGCTCGGGCATGCACGTTCACATGTCTATCTGGAAAGATGGCAAGAACACCTTCGCAGGCGAAGGCTATGCCGGTCTGTCCGACACCGCCCTGTACTTCATCGGCGGCATCATCAAGCACGGTAAGGCTCTGAACGGCTTCACCAACCCGGCAACCAACTCCTACAAGCGTCTGGTTCCAGGCTTCGAAGCACCTGTGATGCTGGCATACTCGGCTCGCAACCGCTCTGCCTCGATCCGTATTCCTTACGTGTCCAGCCCTAAAGCTCGCCGTATCGAAGCACGTTTCCCGGATCCAGCTGCCAACCCGTACCTGTGCTTCGCAGCACTGCTGATGGCTGGCTTGGACGGTATCCAGAACAAGATCCACCCTGGCGACGCCGCTGACAAAAACCTGTATGACCTGCCGCCAGAAGAGGCCAAGCAGATCCCACAAGTGTGTGGCAGCCTGAAAGAAGCCCTGGAAGAGCTGGACAAAGGTCGTGCGTTCTTGACCAAAGGCGGCGTTTTCAGCGACGACTTCATCGACGCTTACATCGCGCTGAAAAGCGAAGAAGAAATCAAAGTACGTACCTTCGTACACCCACTGGAATACGAGCTGTACTACAGCTGCTAATCCAGTGTCACCCGCACTAGCGGCGTGATCTGAAAGGCCTCCTTCGGGAGGCCTTTTTTATGCGTAACGTCTTACATCTTCGTCCGTAAAGCCCGATCAATATCTCCTTCAAGCCCGACAGCCATTTCAAAGCGCGATCTGTAACGTGAGGCCACTCATTACTAGGACGCCACCATGACGCTGATCACGCCACTCAAAGCCTTACTGCTCTCACTGTCCTGCCTGATCTTGCTGGGCTGCACCAGCAAAAAGCCTAGCGTCAACGTCGAACAACTGCTCAAAACCGATCACTCATGGGATGGGTCACCTTACGCCCCATACCCGGCTGGCCAACCTGAAATTACCGTGCTCAAAATCACTATCCCCGCCAACACTGCACTCAATTGGCACACTCACCCTATGCCCAACGTTGCTTATGTGTTGTCGGGCGAGTTACGAGTTGAAACCCGTGACGGCAAACACATGACCACACTCAAACCCGGCCAGGTTCTGCCCGAAGTTGTTCAAACCGAGCATCGTGGAATCAGCGGTAATAAACAGGTTGAATTGATCGTGTTCTACGCAGGCGGTGCAGGCATGCCACTGTCGCAGTAAACGACTTGTGCGTTACTTCTTAGGGCTGCTCTGGCTACTTGCACTGCCCGCAAGCGCGCAGGTGTACAAATACCTCGATGCCTACGGCACTATTCACTACAGCGATACACCTCGTGACTCGGCAGGCAGCGAGGCAATCACCCTTGCTCCACTTAACCGCCAACCCGCGCTGCCCAACGCGCTCCCTGACAACCCGCAACAGCTGCTGCCCGAGCAGGAGCCCACCCATGCCGTTTATAGCGTGCTAAGCATCAGCGGTTTGCCCGCTGACCAAGCGCTGCGTGCCAACAACGGGAGCTTCAGGGTGCACGCCACCCTCACTCCGTCCTTGCATTCCCAACACAGCCTGCAATGGTTTCTCGACGACCAACCCTACGGCCCAGCCAGTGCGGAAACAGCCCTTCAATTAAACACTGTTGATCGTGGAGAACATCGACTGTCGTTCAAGGTAATGGCCGGGCACCACACCCTGCAGCAGAGCCCAACGGTGTCGTTTTATCTTCAACGTTCGCGCCTGCACTAGCTCACATAAGTTAAGCGCAATCGTTTTTGGCAGAAACTGAATCTATTCAGCTAGGTTGCACTATATTGGTGCGATAGCTGCGCGATCACGCTCTCACCAGCCCACTTTGGTTCAAAACAACGATCAAATAGAGCAAACGCGCCACCTTCAGGTGCTGTAACTCCTTATTTCAGGGCATTTGCGCTTCTTTTCGGAGCCTTGGTTTGTTTTTTGCATTTTCCTTGCACCAGCGCCTACCCCGCGCACGTAATTCGGGATCGCCCCATGACCATCAGTGATGCCCTGCACCGACTATTACTCGACAACCTGACCACCGCCACGTTGTTACTCAATGACGCTCTGCGCCTTGAATACATGAATCCGGCGGCGGAAATGCTGCTGGCTATCAGTGGGCAACGTAGCCACGGGCAGTTCATCAGCGAATTGTTCACCGAGACTAATGAAGCCCTGCAATCGCTGCGGCTGGCCGTTGAGCAAGCCCACCCGTTTACCAAACGCGAGGCGCTGCTGACATCTACTACCGGTCAGACCCTCACCGTGGATTACGCCGTAACGCCGATCTTGAGCACCACTGGCACCATGCTGCTGCTGGAGGTTCATCCGCGCGATCGACTGCTGCGCATCACTAAAGAAGAAGCGCAGCTGTCCAAGCAAGAAACCAGCAAGATGCTGGTCCGCGGTCTGGCGCACGAAATCAAGAATCCGTTAGGGGGGATTCGCGGCGCCGCCCAGCTACTGGCGCGCCAACTGCCCGATGAAAACCTGCGCGACTACACCAATGTCATCATTGAAGAAGCCGACCGCCTGCGTAATTTGGTCGACCGCATGCTGGGCTCCAACAAGTTGCCTTCACTGGCCATGACCAACGTGCATGAAGTGCTGGAGCGCGTTTGCAATCTGGTCGAAGCCGAAACCCAGGGCGACATCACGTTGGTACGCGACTACGACCCGAGCCTGCCCGACCTGCTGATCGACCGTGAACAAATGATCCAAGCTGTGCTCAATATTGTGCGTAACGCCATGCAGGCCATCAGCAGTCGTAATGAACTTCGCCTGGGCCGCATCACCTTGCGTACCCGTGCTATGCGCCAGTTCACCATTGGCCATGTGCGCCATCGCTTGGTGACCAAAATTGAAATCATCGACAACGGCCCGGGCATTCCAGCCGAACTGCAAGACACCCTATTTTTCCCGATGGTCAGCGGCCGCCCTGATGGCACCGGGCTGGGGCTTGCCATCACCCAGAACATCATTAGTCAGCACCAGGGGTTGATCGAGTGTGAAAGCCAACCTGGCCACACACTCTTCTCGATCTTTCTACCACTGGAACAAGGAGCCGCATCGACATGAGCCGAAGTGAAACCGTGTGGATCGTCGACGACGACCGTTCAATCCGTTGGGTCCTGGAAAAAGCCTTACAACAAGAAGGCATGACCACGCAGAGCTTCGACAGCGCCGATGGGGTGATGAGCCGCTTGGCACGTCAGCAGCCTGATGTGATCATTTCTGACATTCGCATGCCGGGCGCTAGCGGCCTAGACCTGCTGGCCAAGATCCGTGCGCAGCACCCTCGCCTGCCCGTGATCATCATGACCGCACATTCAGACTTGGACAGCGCCGTTGCGTCCTACCAAGGTGGCGCGTTTGAATACCTGCCCAAACCGTTTGACGTTGACGAGGCTGTGTCGCTGGTCAAGCGCGCTAACCAGCATGCCCAAGAACAACAAGGCTTGTCCGTGGCTCCCGCCGCTGCGCCTACCCCCGAGATCATTGGTGAAGCGCCAGCCATGCAGGAGGTGTTCCGCGCTATTGGCCGCCTCAGCCACTCCAACATTACGGTACTGATCAACGGCGAATCCGGGACCGGCAAAGAGCTGGTTGCCCACGCGCTGCATCGACACAGCCCGCGAGCCGCCGCCCCTTTTATTGCTTTAAACATGGCAGCGATCCCCAAAGATTTGATGGAGTCCGAGCTGTTCGGCCATGAAAAAGGCGCTTTTACCGGCGCTGCCAACCTGCGCCGTGGCCGTTTTGAGCAAGCTGACGGCGGCACGTTGTTCTTGGACGAAATTGGCGATATGCCGGCTGACACCCAAACGCGCCTGCTGCGTGTACTGGCCGATGGCGAGTTCTACCGTGTGGGCGGGCATATTCCGGTCAAAGTAGACGTGCGCATCATTGCCGCCACCCATCAGAACCTCGAAACTCTAGTGCAGGCTGGCAAGTTCCGTGAAGACTTGTTTCATCGTCTGAACGTGATCCGCATCCACATCCCGCGTCTCTCGGATCGTCGTGAAGACATCCCGACCCTTGCTCGGCATTTTCTCAGCAGTGCGGCGCAAGAGTTGTCGGTTGAGCCAAAACTGCTAAAAGCCGAAACCGAGCAGTACCTGAGAAACCTGCCTTGGCCTGGCAACGTTCGTCAGCTTGAAAACACCTGTCGCTGGATCACGGTGATGGCTTCGGGCCGTGAAGTGCACATCAGTGACTTGCCACCAGAACTCTTGAACCTGCACCAAGACGCGTCCCCGATCACCAACTGGGAGCAAGCATTGCGTCAATGGGCAGACCAAGCGCTTGGTCGCGGCCAGTCCAACCTACTCGACAGTGCAGTCCCGACCTTTGAACGCATCATGATCGAGACCGCACTCAAGCACACCGCAGGCCGCCGCCGCGATGCAGCGGTTCTGCTGGGCTGGGGTCGCAACACCTTGACCCGCAAGATCAAAGAGCTGGGCATGAAAATCGACGGCGACGAGGACGACGGCGACGAAGCCTGAAATCGCAGGCTGCGATCTTTTGATCTTTACACGCTAAAGATCGCAGCCGACGCCAGCGCCTACCCCGCTCTTGCCACGCACCACCTTCAAGCAATACGCCCTACTTGCGTGCACGCCACGGCTTAAACCGTTGTGACGACCTCTCACCAGCCGCCAAGACCACAACCAAAAGCCCCGTTTTTCGGGGCTTTTGCGTTATTACATAGAAAATAAAGACAAAACTAAAAAGCTGGCACGCGCCCTGCAATAACCCTAATACCTAAGCAACATCGGTTTAGGGGACCTTGGTACAGGCAGGCCAAGACTCCCCACTTTTACACCGCAGCCTTGATGCCTTTTGCATCAAGGCGCACAGCGCTTTTAGGGAACCCAGTACAGGCAGGCTGGAATTCCCTCTTTTATTACTCTTGCAGGTTCACCTGCAATCGCCAGCGCCCATCTTGCGGCGTACCGGCCCAATCGCCCTTCAAGGCGCGGGCCGCCACGAAGGTCAGCATCAGGCCTGCATCCATTTGACTCACCCGCCAGTTCACGTCTTTGCCGTTCAGTTTAAGCTGACCGTTTTGCGGCTGGCCCTTGGCCGCAAGCATCATCCTTAACGTCCCATCCACCCACTCACCGTGAAGCGTGGGCTCATTGTTAAACCACACCACCAAACCGTGCGGCTGGACGTCTATTTGTTGCAACTGCGTCGGGTCGGGCGCCGTCAAACGACCAATCATCATCCCGACCATCATGGCGACTATCGCCAAAGAACCTAAAACACGTGGCCATTGTTTCGGCCTTGGGTCTTCTTCAGGCGTAGAATGCTGCCCATCTTTATATTCGGAGCCGTGCATGTTTCACGTCATCCTCTTCCAACCAGAGATTCCGCCGAATACCGGCAACATTATCAGGCTCTGCGCCAACAGCGGCTGCCACCTGCACTTGATCGAGCCTATCGGTTTTGAGCTGGACGACAAGCGCTTACGCCGAGCGGGCTTGGATTATCATGAGTACGCGCCGCTCAAGCGCCACGCCGACCTAGCCAGTTGCCTAGAAAGCCTGGGCCACCCGCGCCTGTTTGCTTTTACCACCAAAGGCTCACGGCCGTTCCACGATGTTCAATTTGCAGAGGGGGACGCCTTTATCTTCGGCCCTGAAAGCCGTGGTTTGCCGCCTGAAGTGCTGGATGCGCAAGACGCCGATCATCGCCTGCGCCTGCCAATGCGCGAAGGCTGCCGCAGCTTGAACCTGTCGAACACTGTCGCCGTGGCGGTGTACGAAGCGTGGCGCCAGTTGGGGTTTAAATAACCCTCAATCTCTCCCGGAGCTGCCGCAGGCTGCGATCCTTTAAAAGATCGCAGCCTGCGGCAGCTCCTACAGATGTAGGTTTTGCCCATAAAAAAAGCGCCTGTTCGGCGCTTTTTTGTGTCGCTTCAACTGTTACTGAACAGTCGCGGCGCCTTCTTCCTGCATGCGCTGCATTTCTTGCGCGTACAGAGCATCGAAGTTCACTGGAGCCAGCATCAGCGCCGGGAACGAACCACGGACAACCAGGCTGTCCAGCGTTTCACGCGCATACGGGAACAACAGGTTCGGGCAGAACGCGCCCAGTGTATGGCTCATCGAGGCTTGATCAAGGTTTTTGATCAGGAAAATCCCAGCCTGTTGAACCTCAGCAATAAAGGCGACTTCTTCACCGTTTTTCACAGTAACCGACAGCGTCAGAACCACTTCGAAGAAGTCATCTTCCAGTGGCTTTTGGCGGGTGTTCAGGTCTAGAGCAACACTCGGCTCCCACTGCTGACGGAAGATCGCCGGGCTTTTAGGCGCTTCAAACGACAGATCACGTACATAAATACGCTGCAGGGAAAATTGTGGAGAAGTGTCTTCATCGCTAACAGCAGCGGTGTTCTGTTGGTCAGTCATCACAGATCCTTGATAAACGTGGGGCTTAGAGAATGAGAGTCAGACGCTCAGCAGCGCATCTAATTTACCTGCGCGTTCCAAAGCAAACAGGTCATCGCATCCACCCACATGCTTGGCGCCGATCCAGATTTGCGGGACCGATGTTTGACCAGCCTTGTGAGTCATTTCTGCACGAACTTGAGGTTTGCCGTCGACTTTGATTTCTTCGAAGGCAACACCCTTTTTCTCAAGCAAAGCTTTGGCTCGCATGCAATAAGGGCAGTAGTCGCTGGAATACACGATGACCTTGGACATAATTACTTCACCACAGGCAGGTTATCTGCACGCCAAGAAGCAATACCGCCGGACAGCTTAGCGGCTTTATAGCCCGTTTTAAGCAGCTCGCGAGCGTGAGTGCCAGAGTGTTGGCCAGCAGCATCAACCAAAATCAGGGTCTTGCCCTTGTGTTTGTCCAGCTCGGCAACGCGAGCCATGAGTTTGTCTTGCGGGATGTTCAGTGCACCCACGATGTGGCCAGCAGCAAAGTCTTTGGCCGGGCGAATATCAATCACCACACCTTCGTCGCGATTGACCAGACCGGTCAGTTCGCCGGTGCTGACGCTACGTCCACCGCGGCTCACCTCATGGGCGATCAACAACGCCAACAAGATGACAAACGCGCCAACAAGCAGATAGTGAGAAGTGGCAAATGCAATCAGGTGATCAACCATCAGAAGGTTCCAGGGCGTGAAAATGTGGGCCAGTATACACAGCCGCCTTGGCCCGCCAAACCCCGCCCGGCGGTGACGGCACCGGAACTTCGCATTAAACTGCGCATCTTTGTCTTACTTCTATTAACCACGCCACGAGTGGGATCTATGACTACCACGCCAAAACCTCTGATCCTGATCATCCTGGATGGCTTCGGTCACAGTGAAAGCCACGAATACAACGCCGTCTATTCGGCCAAAAAACCGGTGCTCGATCGTCTCTGTGCGAGCATGCCAAACGGCCTGATCTCGGGTTCGGGCATGGATGTCGGGCTGCCGGACGGCCAAATGGGTAACTCCGAGGTCGGCCACATGAACCTCGGCGCTGGCCGCGTGGTTTATCAGGACTTCACCCGCATCACTAAGTCGATCCGCGACGGTGAGTTCTTCGAGAACCCAACCATTTGCGCCGCGGTTGATAAAGCTGTCGGCGCGGGTAAGGCCGTACATATCATGGGCCTGCTGTCAGATGGCGGCGTTCACAGCCATCAGGATCACTTGATCGCGATGGCTGAGCTGGCCTTCAAGCGCGGCGCTGAAAAAATTTATCTGCACGCCTTCCTCGATGGTCGCGACACACCGCCTAAAAGCGCTGCTTCGTCGATCGAACTGCTGGACGAAGCCTTCAAAGACCTCGGCAAAGGCCGGATTGCCAGCTTGATTGGCCGCTACTTCGCCATGGACCGCGACAACCGTTGGGACCGTGTGGCGCAAGCCTACAACCTGATCGTCGACGGTAAAGGCGAATTCAACGCCGCCACTGCGCAAGAAGGTCTTGAGGCCGCCTATGCCCGCGGCGAAAGCGATGAGTTCGTCAAAGCCACTACCATTGGCGAACCGGTGACCGTTGAAGACGGCGACGCTGTGGTCTTCATGAACTTCCGTGCCGACCGTGCCCGCGAACTGACCCGCGTATTTGTTGAAGATGGTTTCAACGATTTCGAACGCGCCCGCCAACCAAAATTGGCCGGCTTCGTCATGCTGACCCAATACGCTGCCAGCATTCCGGCCCCTAGCGCTTTCGCGCCGGGCAGCTTGGAAAATGTACTCGGTGATTACCTGGCGAAAAACGGCAAAACCCAACTGCGCATTGCCGAAACCGAAAAGTACGCCCATGTGACGTTCTTTTTCTCCGGTGGTCGCGAAGAACCGTTCCCAGGCGAAGAGCGTATTTTGGTGCCGTCGCCAAAAGTTGCGACCTACGACCTGCAACCCGAAATGAGCGCCCCCGAAGTCACTGACAAAATCGTCGATGCCATCGAAAATCAGCGTTACGACGTGATTGTCGTCAACTACGCCAACGGCGACATGGTCGGCCACAGCGGCGTATTCGACGCGGCGGTTAAAGCCGTTGAGTGCTTGGACGCTTGCGTCGGCCGAATTGTTGAGGCATTGGACAAAGTCGGGGGCGAAGCACTGATCACCGCCGACCACGGCAACGTTGAACAAATGGAAGACGAATCCACAGGCCAGGCGCACACCGCCCACACCTGCGAACCCGTACCGTTCATCTATGTCGGCAAGCGTGCACTCAAGGTTCGCGAAGGGGGCGTGCTGGCTGACGTCGCACCGACCTTGCTCAAGTTACTGGAGCTGCCACAGCCTGCAGAAATGACCGGCACCAGTATCTTGGTCGACGCGTAAGCACTTAGCCTCTATAGGAGCTGCCGCAGGCTGCGATCTTTTGTTTTTAAAGATCAAAAGAT
>NZ_LLWH01000009.1 GCF_001411475.1 Pseudomonas endophytica
CCGCGACAGGGGGCGCGGGCAGGACTTCCGCCATCTAAACGAGCAGTCGTTTGCAGCGGAAATACTGAGCGGCCGTATTCAATTGCCCGTCACCATGCTGCATAGCAGCCGTAAAGCGCCAAAGTTCGCGCATATCCGTCACGTCGCCGCGCTAATCGACATCCGCGCCTACAAGGCCGACGAGGAACTAGCCAAACCACCAAGCGATACACCGGATAAAGACGACTAGCCCAGCGCTGCCACCACCAGCGCACACCAGGAGTACACCACATGACTTCTATCCAGATCAGCGCGCTGATCTTTTTGATATGCAGCGCGGCCCTGCTGTATTGGATCGGCTACTGCAACGGCCAGGCCGATGGCCGCAGGCATCAACCCAAACCCCGCCCCCGGAGAAAAGCGGTATGACACACTCACGGACCCAGCGCCTACCCTTGCCCGCTTTGCTCTGCAACACCAGCGGGATCGCCGCGCCTGTAAAAAACAGTCTCTGCTGCGCAGCAGCAGGCATTACTAAAGCCTTTCAAGCCACTGAAGAGGTGCTTACATCCCACGAAAAGCTGCGCGAGGCAGCACACACTGATGCCCCGCTGAACGCTACAAATCGCCCGCCCGCCCAGCCTGCCTTAGGGTATATCCCTTTTCTATTAACACTAAACCAGCATGGGTCGATTGCTAGACTTATGCAGATACCAGGTGTAGGGAGAAAAACCGCAGGACTTATCCATGCTGCTTTATTCCAATGGGTAGATGCCGAACATCCACCTAGCGGCGATCCACATTCTTATCCACTGCCGGTTTGCTATATCGCACCAAGGGACATTGAGTATTTGCAAGGAGGATCGGATCGGCATGCCGTCGTTCGCGCAGGCGAGGTATCAAAATACAAACTGCCGCTCTATACCCGAACCGATACAGGCGAAATTGAGTATTGGAGATCAGTCGCTCAGTCCTATGAGCACCACGTGCTCGGCTTACAAAAGGAACAAGAGACTACCCTTGCGCGTTTAGCCGATCTGAGTTCACTACTCCTTGAGTGGCAGCACAGTTACAGCAATGACACCCAAGTCCAGCAAGGCTTACACGAAAGAACTGACCTAGCTCTATTCACAAAGGATCAGAACTTGGAGCCGATAGATGGCTAGTCAGAAAGTGTACCAACGACAAAAAAAACTGAGTGAAGGTGCCTATCTCATGAAGACACCCGGGTTCGAGCTCGTCGACGGACTCTATCCGGATATAGGTGCTTACATAGAGGTTTCAATTCCACATGCTTGGCTGACTGATGACGCATTTAAAAGCCCTGCAGATTTCGAAGCAGATTTTTACATTGATGTTCACGACCTGATCCAAAAACGCATAGACGAAGGGCGATGCGCGTTCAGCCACCCCTGTGCCTCTGAAGCAAAAAGCACCATAGCGATGCTCAGAAAATATGCAGATCTGCTTGAGAACACCTTTGTTTTGGCATCCGATGCTATCGAGCGAAACATCGGTGACGAGGACGCACAAGTTGAAGGCAGTAGTTTCGATGAGGAATAGTTACCTCAAAGGCGAAACTCTCGCCGGACAAATATGCAAGCGTCCTAAAACAAAAGCCACAGACTCGCAGCTGGGATGGATTTGTCTATGCGCAAAGAACTGATCAAAATTAGTGAATACCAACGCCGCCGTTGGGGTGAGAACGGGACACCACTCTGCTCACAAGCCATCCGCAATTACATCCGCAACGGAAAGCTACCGGGCGAGCAGATAGGCTCACTCTGGTATGTCGACTGGAACGCACTGAACATAGCCGACGGCAACGACCTAGTCGCTATGGTGTTGAAAGGAGTTGCCTGATGGCTCCACGGCCACGCAATAGTGCAAACAAGCATCTGCCGCAGAACCTGTACTTTGATCCACGGCGCTCAACCTACCGCTACCGCCGCCCCAGCGACGGTAAATGGTTTCAATTCGGCACCGATCGGATCAGGGCAATAGATGCCGCAAAACAGCTCAATCTGGCCTTCATGCAAGGTGCCGATCTGGTCCGCTCAGTCATGGGCAATGCATCTGGCTCATTTGCAGGTTTTTTGGACAAATACGAAACCGAGATATTGCCTCCCCGCGAGCTGGCCAAGGGTACGCTCGGACTGTACGCCGTTCACTTCAGACGCTTCCGAAAGCATTTTGAAGGCAAAGGCGTCGATCAAATAACCATTCGCATGGTTGCCGAGTTGCTGGACACACTGACCCCAAGGAGCGCCAATCAAAGTCGCGCTCTGCTGGTGGACATTTTCAATCATGCCGCGTCCAAAGGCTTATGCCCGGACAACCCGGCATCAAGCACCATCAACCGTATCGAGAAAAAACAACGTAAACGCCATACAGTGGAAGGCTTGAAAGCGATCAGGGAAGTAGCACCGGCTTGGCTACGCAATGCCATCGACTTGGCGCTGATCACAGCCCAGCGTCGCTCTGACATTCTCGATATGCGTTTTGACGGTGTTCGGGATGGCTTCCTGTACTTGGTACAAAAGAAAACTGCGAAAGCCAGTGATACTGCGTGGATTCGTTTCAAGGTGACTGACGAGTTACAGGCCGTCATAACCCGCTGCAGAGATAACGTCGCCTCACCCTTCTTGATCCATCGTAAGCCACAACGACTGTTACAGAAGCAGGCGCAGACCAAAGAGCACTGGACCAAGGTTGAGGATCGCTTTCTAACGCGCTCTTTTAAAGAGGCGCGGGAACTTGCTGGCTGTTATGCGGATTGGAAAGAAGAGGAAATGCCGGGCTTCCACGAAGTGCGAGCGTTGTCGCTACACCTGTACAAAAGAGCCGGTAAAGATGGCCAGACCATTGCGGGCCATGCAAGCGAGACCATGACCAAAAACTACCAGAAGGACCACGCCGATGTGATCTGGTCGGATGCTATTCCAGACCTGAATATTAGCGAAATTACCGGTTAGTTTTGCGCGCATTTTGCGCCAGTTTTGCACAAGGCAGAAACGAGAAAGGGAATCAAAGGTCTAAACCCTTGATTCCCTTACAGAATATGGTCGGGACGGAGTGATTCGAACACTCGACCCCTAGCACCCCATCTCCTTTTTCATACTTCTTGAAAGACTCCAAAATTTCACTCTGGATCTTTCTAAGCTAGTATTTACTTGAGCTCCAGCGGTGTTCTGCTCTACGAGAGTCCAGTAACGTCCATCAAGAGCCGACGTTTTTGTGGGGGTAAAAGTAGGGGGAGTCCGTTTCATGGCCAAAATCACCATCAAAGAACTCGAGTCACTGACTGCCAACGATGCGGGCCGCATCCTCCGGGAGGACGGCAATCTGGCCGGTCGAATCTCAGTCCGCAAGGACGGTGTGTCGGTCAGCTTTTTCTATCGTTATCGCTGGGGCGACCAGAACAAAGAGTACGCCTGCGGAACCTGGCCGCGCAAATCCCTGACAGACATCCGCAAGGCGCGTAATCAGGCCAGGGCGCTCATTGATGAGCAGATCAATCCCAACGAGCAAAAGAAAACCGCCAAGGCGCAGGCATACGCCGCTGCTAACGTAGAGGCTGAACTAGTAAAAACGACGAAGGTGAAAACGCTGATCGTCCAGGATCTGGCCAAGGCGTGGCTGTTGGATGGCGTGGCGCGCAAGGATGGCAATGCTGAATTGCAGCGCCGTTTTAACAAGGACCTTTTTCCGGCACTCGGCAAGACCGCGGTGAGCAGCGTCTCCGAACACGATGTTCGGACGCTGATCCGGGCCGTGATCAACCGCGGCGCTCACCGGCAAGCCATCAGTTTCTTCGCCGACCTCACTCAGATGTTCAGCTGGGCCAGAAAGCGTCAGCCCTGGCGGGCCTTATTGATCGAGGGCGATCCGACTGAGCTGGTCGACATCTCCCCATTGATCCCTGCCAACTACGAAGCGGAAAGAAGCCGCATCCTTTCCCCGGCTGAGCTGTTGGAACTGCACAACCGCTTCCAGCAAATGACCGCCGATTACAACGCTCTGCCCGCTGGGCAAAAATACGACGGCATACGGCCGTTAAAGAAGGAAACCCAACTCGCGCTCTGGATCAGTCTGGGCACCCTGTGTCGGATAGGCGAGTTGCTGCAGGCCGAATGGAAAAATGTCGATCTGGACCAGCAGATCTGGTTCCTTCCCAGCGAAAACGTCAAAGGCACCCGCGGCAAGAAACAGGACCACCATGTCTTCCTCTCCCCCTTCGCCTTGCATTTCTTTCAGGAGCTCAAGACCCTGACGGGAGACTCCCAGTGGTGCTTTCCGAACAAGCAGGATGACGGGCATGTGGACTTAAAGGTAGTGAGTAAACAGGTCGGCGATCGCCAGGCCCGGTTCAAAAACCGCAAGTCCCTCTCAAGAAGGCGTCACGACGACACGCTGGTCCTTGCCGACGGCCAAAACGGCGACTGGACGCCGCATGACCTGCGCCGCACGGGCGCGACCATGATGCAGGCCTTGGGCGTTAGCTTGGATGTTATCGATCGCTGTCAAAACCACGTGCTGGCTGGCTCGCGGGTGAGACGCCACTACCTGCATCACGACTATGCCGAAGAGAAGAAACGTGCCTGGAATCTGTTGGGCGATCGTCTCAGTGAAGTCTTGTCCGCAACCTACGAGCACACACCGACCGAGTCGATGTTGTCGTTTCCTGCATATACCGCGAATAGTTATTTACCGCCGTCTTAAGTTGGCGTCTTCAGTGTTGCGTCGTCATCAGCGAATGACGACCCCGTGAGAAGTGGAACCGTTGTCCAACTCACTGTGCCAGTGTAGGGCGTGCCATCGGCAGCCCGGCTCCACCGAAAATATTCTCTAGCCGGTACAGCGCCAAGAGGTCGGCGAACTTCGCCGCCGTTACGTGAAGCAACAATCCTCCGGTCGGGCTGTTTTTGTCGATGTTCTGCGCAGGGAACTAGTGTTTGTGTCAGTGTTTCGCGGCACGCCCAGCCCCTCCTGCCACAGCCCAGGCATCAAGTACGTGACCGCTCCCTCCGGTACAGAACAGGCGCTAACCGGATCAACAACTGACTTTTTATGTGCTCAAGCGCTTCGTCACCCAGATTCAAGCTCTTCAAGTGCTCTAGCAGCTCGCTTTGCCCTGGTTGACCGAATGCTAGACGGTAAAGCGATAGGACTTTTTGCATGTTCGGATAGCGGCGTGCTTCTTCGCTGAAGGCAAGTCTCGGAATCAAGCGGCGGATCTTCGCGTCACCTTCGGGATAATGCCAATAGGGCACCAGATCAGTTCCCCAGGTGGGGCTTTCGACAGATGTAAACAACGCCTTCCAGTTTTCGGGCGCGCTGTCGTACTCCGCCACCGCTTGCACCACTCGACGCCGGACCACCAGCGACTGGTAGCGATTGACCCGCCCTTCCCGCTGTTCCAGATCTATCGGGTTATTCGGCAAATTCCAATGCACGACTTCGCTGCAGTACCAATGAAAATCCAGGCCTTCCTGACCAATGGAAGTTGATGCGAGAACGAACGGCCGAAACGGCGAATTGAAGCTTTCACGTATATTGATGATTCGTGTCTGGCCCGCTTCATCCGTGGTTTTCTGAGCGCCCAGTTGCACGGCATAATGACATCTCAGGTGAGTGTCGTCTTTTTCCCTGTCAACCTTCCAGACTTTCACATTCGACGGTGTCGTGCGAAGAACGCTTTCGAGCGTAGTCACCACATCATCCAGCAACTTGTCGGGTGCAAGTAGGTAACAGTACTCCTCAAGCATCGCCTGTATGCCGCCATCGGCGCAGTACCTCACGATGCCTCGCCAAGGATGCAGCGGGTCGAGCCGCCGGGCGATCGCACCGCCCGTGACGCTGTTGAATAGACTGACAAATCCCAGAGCGACCCGACTGGCGGCTCCTATCAGGCAAGGACCGGGATACAGCTGGCGCAGCACGCGGTAGGCGCTCACCGCCGGCGATCCCACAGCCAGCCTGGCAAGGTACTGAGGAAGGTCTTCAGGCATTGCGCCCAGTTCATCCAGTTGGTTGAAACGACGGGATATTTCGCGAACGCGCAACCGCGCTCCGTCGGAGAGATTGCCGACGTCCAACATGGCTTCAAACCATGTGGCGGTCCATCCCTCGTGCGCCTGATCCAGCAGCATTGGGGCGAACAGATACCAGTAGTGGCTGTTCTGAGCGCCCTGATTGCAGACGCGCAATGACGCTAGACTCCTTGTGAAGTGCCGGATGAGTTCGTCAAGGCGGCTCTCCAGTGGGACTGAAGTACGCGCTATCGGAATGTCAGTCAGGCAGCGGGCAGGATAAATCAGCGACCAGTTGGCAACGTCCCCGCTGTCGAGTTTGATCACCGCGCGACGTTGTTGCAGATGACGGTTCTGGTCGTCTTCGCTGACACCGGCACGGCGCTTGTTGAAGTACTCCGATTTGTCCGTGAGATGCTGCTGGACTCGCCGTTCCGCCTCGTAGCTCATCAGCCCGCCCACCATCCTCGGCACCATCGTCCAGGAGGAAAACAGTAACGTCTTGCTGAGTTGCTCGTGACCGGCAAAAAAGCCTCTGAGTCGATAGTGCGGCCAACTAGGCGGTAGCCAAAGTAGCATTTCCGGACCGGCTTTACGCCCGTCTCCAAACAAGTGACTGGCTAACCAGCGAACCTGCGGATTGGGTGCCTCGCGGGCGACATCCAGCGTGAACTTGCGGATCCGCTCGCGTGATAACCAGAGGTTTTTGTTCGCAGTCAACTGCTTGAACAGCGCCGGAGATCGCTCGAAGCGGCGTTGCAGCACTTCTTGCACTTTGTAACCGGTACTGAAAGACAGCGGCCAGGCTGCCGACTTGAAAAAGCTCATGATCTGACTGGAGACGCGCAGTGAGCTGTCAGCTTCCAGAACGAGCGCCAGCCGGTCCAGCTCGATATAAGTGCGGATATCATCGGCGCGCAATTGTGGCAAGTCTTGCGGGGGTATCCCGTCGACCAGGCTGTCCACATCCCGAGCGATCTGGCTTCGCTCCGTGCGGCAAATCAGTGGGCGAAGCAATCGCTCCACTTCTCGGCGAGGCGCATCGTCCAGCGCTTCGCCATCGATGCAGTCGCGTCGCAGACACAGCAGCGCAGCCTGCAGTTTCTTGCGTGCAGGTTCGTAAGCATCGAGTGGCGACAAATTCAAAAACGCGAGGATCTGGTTGAGTTTCTCCAGATGGCCGTCATCGTTCTCATCGTCATCCACGGTGCTCATGGCTTTGAACGGAGTGGCCGAGAGCATCAAGACATTGCTTTCGCGCTCGCGACTGAATATCTCCCGTGCGATCAGGGACTGTTCGTTTTCCTGCAGATCGAGTAGGCTTTCGAAGCGCTGAAACTCGTCGAGAATGAACAGATCCGCCCGGAGGTGCGTAGCGCAGCATCGGGCGAACGTCACGCGCAAATCGCGCATCAGCTCGCGTTTGACGCCACGGTGACGTTCCGCACGCAGACCGGCAGTGCTGCGCAGTCGTTCCAGCAATGAGGGCGTCGCGTCGTTCGACACGAAAATGATCGCTGCGTGAAAGCTGGCAACGATCTCCTTCACCAGTCCTTGCTGTTCTATCTGATCCCGCTCCGCCTGCCAGCTGTCAGCACATTGCACTCGGTCCTGGAACAGCGCCGTCAAACTGTGGCGAAAACCTCGAAGCTGCGGGTGCTGAAGCAACGCCGCAAGGATAATGCCCCTCTCCTGCCGGTTTCCTGTTCCCTGGGTCAGCGAAAACGATGTGGCTGGCGTCAGGGTGCAAATTTCCAGCAATGCACCGTGCTGCTCGGGCTGGCACACCGCGACTTGCGCGAGGCGTGCGTAAGACGGCTGTCGAATCCAGCCGCTGCCTGCTGGAAACACGGCAAGCTTGGCCAGGTTCTCAGCGGCCAGACTCAAGTTGGAACAGATATAGGTGACACGTAGCGGTTCGCGTCGATGCCAGTCGCGCAGCATCGACACGATCAGTCCTTTCGCGACGACGGTCTTTCCTAACCCGACTTCGTCGGCAACCAGCACCCGACGGCTGTGCTGCGGGTCTTTGAACTGTTCGGCAATGCGCTCGACTGTCGCACGCTGGAAATCCTTGAGCCTGCTCCAAGTCATCTGCAGGGCTAGATCGACGTTGTCGCGATCCGATACAAATCGAGTCATGCTTTCTTCTTCCATGCAAGCTGCTGGTACTGCGCCCATAAGACGGACAGCTCAGAAGGGACCAGATGTTCAGTGTCGCTGAGCCGGGTCAGAATGGCGTCGATGCGCTGCAGCTTTTCAGGCTGTCGGGCAGCACAACGCAAGAGAGCCTCGTGCAGCGGCCCGCCGAACATCTGGCTGAAGTCGGCATCAGCGTCCGCCCCGGGACCGCCCTCCCTCGTCATGCCGGTATCCGCCGTATACGCGTGGCCTGGATGCAACAGCATCTGAATATAAGCAAGCAGCTTGTGCGGGCTATCAATCAGCGTCGTCGTGATTTTCTGCTCTCGCGTATCGCCACCATCGATTTCAAGACGGACCTTGATCATCAGTTCGACGGGAGGTGATGACACCGGTATCACTCTGAGAATAACGAATGCACTGACCTGGGTCAGATTCAGGTCTTCCCAAACCATACGAGAAGCCAGACTCAGCGGCTTGCCTCTGACCAGCGGCTGCACCTCGATCACCCAATCGCCATGTTGCTCCAGGAGTGGCGGCGGGCATTCAATGACACAGGTGTAAGTCCCGTTGGCCTCGGCACGGGCCTGCAGATACCAGTCTGCCTGGATCAGGTTGTGCTGGAGTCTGCGCATCCATGCTTCCGTCTGATGATCATCCGTGATCGACGCTGGGCTGAAACGATGAGGGATGAAAATACCTGTCGGCTCTTGCTCACGTCCTACCAGTTCTGTGCGGAGCTGGTCGACGGACTGCTGGCCACTTTTGCTCGACAGTCGCAGCATGAACTCGGTATTGCGCGGCGCCGCTCCCACAGCGCCAAGGGCTGCCTTGGTGACATTCGCCGAACCGATATGCCAATGACTGACGGCGCCCTCCTGCAGCAGCACCAGCTTGGCATGCAGATTCTGGGGACGGGCTGCGGTGAGCTCATCCTCGCCCTCGATCAGGCAAGGATTGAGCGCGAAGCACTCCCAATCCTGCAGCTGGCATTCACCTATACGGTCGAGCTCTTCTGCGCGGCTGAACAGCCAGTGCCGCGCACCAGCCTGCTTGACCAGGTCGAGCGCTTCGTGATGGAGAAACGGTGACATCACCATTACCGTGCTGGCAGCGGTACCCAATGACAGCGGCAACTTCCCTGGCTTTTCAGGCAAGGTCTTCAGCGCGTTGAATCCGGCAGGCTTGTCCCAGGCCACCCGAGGCAGCTCCTTGACAAAAAGCTCCAGTCCGGCACGCAGGTCCTCCGCACCGGCGGCCAGCGCCTTCAGCAGTGCCACAAGTCCATCGTTGTCTTCACTGCGTGCGCTCGTGGGTTCCCCTTCCAGAGCGACTGCAAGGTCCCAACTGCGGTCGAACGTCAGATTCCGCGACTGCACCAACAACCGGTACCGCACCGCCTTTGTCGGACTGGTGAATCGCAACAGCCAGAACTTGGGGTGGAACGAGCTGAACGCATCGCCGGGAACCTGGGGCGCCAATAACGGTTCGAGCAACGAAAACAGCAGGTTGAAGTGGCGCGGAAGTTTGATGCAGCCCTGCTGAAAGAAAACCTTCACCTTGCCCTTCAACTGGCTGATCGCTTCCAGCAGCGCCAGCTTATCGGTCTGTAAATCACCCTCCGGCGGGCAGTTGAACGACAGCGCCAACGGCAGACACAAGAGCGTCTCAAGATCTAGGGTGTAGGTCGTCGCGATGGCATGGCTTAACGTGAACCCTTCCGGGGCTTTGAGTTTGTCGCCATAGTCCAGGCGATCAGCGTGCGGATTCAGCATGCCACGCCCTCCTGAATATCTTTCAGCACGGTTCGAACCTGCCTCCAGCGATAATCCAGCCGGGCCATCCCTAGCCAAGCGAACCCTTCGGGCAGCTGTTTATTCAGCACACTCCGCTCCTTCTTGTTTGCCCGCGCCTGATGTTCCACCAGCTTATCCAGTTCGATATCTGATGCCCCCTGGATTAAACCCTCAGCCCATCGGGTTAGAAACAGAGTCGTGTGACTGGCCAGCGTAACTTGAGTCTGTTCAAGCCAGCGGAAGATGTCGGCGGGCGTCGCGTGAGTCTGCGTGCGCCATGCACCCCATAGCTCGGCAAAGTCCCCCAGCAGAGCGTCATGTTCGCGATAGTCGTTACGGACAAGGATTATGTTGAATCGCAAGTGAGCACCGTAGATCAGCTCACTGAACGCTTGCGCCATCGCCACGTATTCGCGGGTCCGGCCAGGCAGCGACGGCTGATCGGCGGCCCAAGCCGCCAGCGCTGGGAACTCAGTCTTGGTGAGGGCCTGCTCGCGCAGCCCCTGTATTTCCAGTAGGCAGGGCAGGCTCAGTGCGGGGCCGGCTTTGAACTTTTCACTTAAAAAACGTGCCTCGGAAGCCGTCAGCGTGATTTTGACCTTGTCCAGCCAATCAGGCACAAAGCGATCTAGGTACACACTGCGGACAACGTTGTGTGCATCACTGTCGTCCCCTTCATCGCCATAGATGCTTCCATGAAACGCTTCTGACGATCCGATTGCCTGCAGAAATTGCCGGAGCGAGCCCCCAGTATCGACAAGCTTCCAGGTCCTCAGGCCTACCCAATAGATCGACGAAGGCTGTCGAGCGACACGCTCACCTTTGCTCAAAGAAGATCCAGAAATGCCGGTCTGGGTTCCGTCCTGATGCTTTTCTCTGAGCACCTCTGACAACCGTGCTTCCTGTTCCTCCAAGTAATCCGCAGCCAGCTGCTTACGCTGCTGCGACGGGCTCAAGTGCAGATAATCGCGGATGATCCGCGGCACAGTGACGAAATACTTGGCTCGAGTCTGCAGCGTGGAAAAGCCTGGAAACATCAGATCCGCAAACCCATCGCGCAACCCTCCTATGCCCAGCTCATCCAGCGTCCCCGGCTCCGACAGCTGCTTGAGAGCGTGTTTGACGCGGTCCCGGTCTTCGCTCGAAAAGTCCACCCATCCCAATTGACTCTTGCCTGACACCTTCCGCTCTCCTTGTCCTATCCAAACCACTTAGCCACATTCAATCGGGCAGTCACACAATGAATGCATGATAGGGCCAATTGCCATCGATGCGCAGATGAGCTTGGAACTCATAACCTCCGCAATGAGTCCAGGCTGTGTGAAACGCGCTCAATACGTCGAAAACTGAAAGTTACGGGCGTTACCTGCGAAACCGGCAGACGGACGCGCGAACTGTCCTTGTCAGCTACATCCGGCATTTACGTACGATCAAGCGGCTTGATTCACGCTCTGATTGTTCACGCCGACGCTGAATTGACCCACGTGCCGAGGCAAGACTGCCCCATGTCCAAACCTTCAAAAATCCAGCACAGACAAGGATTCGCGAGGAGTCAGACTGGGTCAGTGAAATCTCAGCAACTGGGGCAATTCGGCGTAGGCGCCAACATTCTTGGGGCTCATTGTGCTGGGGCGACCATAGATTTTATGGCTACCCCTAAAGGCATCAGCTAAACCGACTCAGCAGCTCATACCCCATGTAGGCCATCATCGATCCGAAAAACACGGCCAAAGTGATCGTCAGCTGACGTAGCTTGGCTTGGCTCTGATCAAGGCGGGCGGTCAGGGCGCCAGTATGCTGATTCAACGCCCCGATGATTCTGGCCTGCCCGTCGGACAGTGTGTCAACCAGCACCTTACTGGCCTGCAGTTTTTGGTCTGACTGCGCTTGTGACTGTAGTGAGGCGTCTTTCATGCTATTGAACAGGACTTGATGCACAGCAAGAGTGGCCTTGTGTTGGTGCTCCAAGCGTTGGCTAATCTCTGCTACAGCTGCTTTCAAACCAGAGGCCATAGTGGAATTGATAGCATTCAACCCTGACGCCCATTGTACGAGGGCATTATCCAACATTGTCCGGCTCTCACTGAGCTGCATGGGCAGCGCCGCGATTAGATCTGTAGCGCTCCGTTGTGCCTCACCCACGTCGGCTAGGGAGGGCTCCATGCAGCCTGCTCATCGCGTAACGTGCCCAGCAGTTCAACAGCGTCCTTGCTACGTTTAGCTGCAAGAGTACTCTGCGTTAGGCAATCAGCTAGGGGGACACCGACCAGTTCGATCTCTGCCTTGATGTCGGTAAGATCGCCCTCCAAACCTTTTACGGACTCACCCAGCGGCTTAAGCGGCTCCTTGAGAATTCTCACCATCAATTCAGCTAGGCTTTTCTCTTTTTCCTGGATTTGATCACTCACAATGGATTCTCTAGAACATTGGATTAAGCGCGTATACCTCGCAGGCTTTGTTTAGCCCGCTGCCTGCTGGTTGAACGCTAGAAATTCGTAGTACTGCTGACTCAGAGCAACGCAGGAAAACAACCCAAGCAAGGCGTCGCTGAGGTCACTCTGTGCAAGCGCAGCGGCGTATTGTTGATCCAGCGTGGCACTATATTCTTGCTCAAGCAGGCAGATGAAGCGTTCGCAGCGTTCAAGGTCCTCTTTGGAGTCCAGTGTGATACGAGTGCGCTCTGCGTCCTGCTCAACGATACTTTGCTCAATCACACCAAGGCGGGCTTGGGCAAGCCGCGTCTCTTCCTCATGCAGCGCCACCTGGTTCTTAACCTGCTGAAGCTCTTGACTCGTTGCTCGCTGGGTGCCCGTAAGGGCCTTCAGCCATTGGTCTCGCCACAGGCCCGCCAGATTCGTTAATGCTGCCGTGCCGGCCCGGCGCACGCGAGCGCGGTCTTCTTGGTAGTTACTAGATGACCAGTAGGTGTCTATCCAATAGTCGCTGAGTACGGAGCGGATCGACCAGAACTCGGCGCTCAGAATATCATCCACACTTTTCTGCTCAGGCTCCTCGAAAAGTCTACGAACCTGTCGCCAGTATGGGAGCGGGCAATTGCCGGGCTGAACGTCAAGACGAATAGCGCCTAATGTACGAGCGTACTCCCTGATCAACGTGTAAAGGGTCTCCCGGTCGTTCTTTACGCCCCCCTCCTTTGGCCTGTACCGCTCATTAGGATCAGCCAGCAAAGCCTGAGTAGCCTGCGCTATAGCGGCCTCGGCCTGCTCATAAGGCTTTTTGGACAACAGTTCGGAGACGTCTTTGAAGCGCCGGTGCGATCTCTCAACTATTACCGCCCAATTCTGAACCTCAGTGGTCAAGGCTACTCTGCGCAACTCAAGCGCCTGGAGTGTCTCTTCAACAGCGCAAGTTTTCTTATGCAGGATGTAGCGCACGCTGATATGGGTATCGAGCGTACTTCTCAGGCGCCCCATGGGCGTAGTGCTGCTAGTAATCTGCTCAAGCAATTCGTTGCGTAAGGCGGTGATAATGGGCGCCATACGCGAATGCAGCAACGGGTCATCCTTTTCCGCTTGATGCCAGCTGTTACCGAACTCGAGCGGGAAGAACAACCGCGGTTCACGGGCAGGGTCGCTGAGTTTACCAAACCGCTCAACCTGCTCAATCAGTCGCTGACGCACCTGAGCCGCATCGACCTCATGCTCTTTACGCAGTATGTCTTTCACTGACTTCGAGAAGTACGAGTAAGTGGTGACAACCCGAAATCGATAAGGCATGGATTGCCAGTCTTCAATGCCCGGGAGCGTGATCGCCCCGGGGCACAAGAAACCAAGATCATCGCCTTTGCCTACCAACAGGATCAGGTCTGCGAAGGGCAAGTACGTTTTGGCCATCAGGTTAACGTGTCGCTGCTCCTCTTCATTGGCAGGGTTATCACCGGGCAGGTCGAGTATCCGCACGCTAGAGCCTTGGGCACCGCCCAAGAAGCAGCTCTCAGGAAGGTGAACGACACAGGGAGATACTTCAGCTTTTAACTGGCCCCGCTCCATCTCCGTACGCAGCGCCCCCAAGGCCAGGGTCATATCTCTGTCCTCAACCAGCCAACGAGTCTCGCCCTTACGGGTCAATCCCCAGCGTTCGCTAGTCGAGCGGCAATACTCCATGGTTGTTGCGGTGGCCGACTGACCAGCCTCGCGCCCACCGCGCAGTACCTTTGAGATTCTGCCCATTTGGGCCGGTACAACCCCCATTAAGTCCAGCAGCAGCGTGGTTTTACCTACTTGCGTTTTACCGAAAACCACCACGTACGGTTCAGTCGCCGTCTCTCTGAGTTGCAGACGCTGCTGTACGTCCCGACTCAATGTCTGAACCATACGCGCGTAAGCACGTAGAGCCCATTCTGGCTGTCGCACCTGTAAGGCGTGCCAGTACTCTACAGCCTGGTTCGATGTCATTTCAGACCCTGCGTCCATCGGCAAACACGTGAAGGCCAGCGGCAGAAGCGTCGAGATCATGACGGAGGTCACTGGTCAGCGACTTCACATCGGCCATAGCACGGGCCAGACGGTCTTTGCGCATCAGACCTTCATCCATTTTATAGCGTGTTCGCAGTGCCTCAACGATCCTGCCCCGCGCCACAGCCATGGTGTCATCGAACTGTTTGCGCAAGTGGCCGACGTGGGCGTCATGTACGCTATGGAGCATGGAGTGTGCTTGAGCGCTGGCGGCCTTTTCAAACGTACGTAGCCGTGTCACCGCCACAGCAGTCAAGTAGCCTGCCGCAACTGCTGCTGCGACTGCGACAGCAGCTGGGTGAAGCGTCATTGGCACTGCAGGTAGGTTCGTTTCGTCCGACGAAGTATCACCAATAATCGTCGCCAGGATATCTGCTTTGCCATCACTGAGGACATCCACCGCCCTTACCGTCGCCAGCGCTTTAATAGCCCTTTTGC
>NZ_LLWH01000010.1 GCF_001411475.1 Pseudomonas endophytica
AACGAGGTTTTGGTAGAGGCGGGCCCGCGTTTGGCGGGTGCTTTTGCCGAGCAAGGCTTGGTGGCTGAATACCAGATCTTTATCGCGGCCAAGTTTTTGGGGTCTACCGCCCGGCCATTGCTTGAGCTGCCGTTGACCCACATGAGCGAAGCGCCGTTGCTCAAAATCACTGAAATGCGTGCGGTAGGGGATGACTGGCGAGTCACCGCCATACCTGTCTCGCCCGCAAGCGTATAATTCTCAGCCTTCGTTTTCGCAGGTTTTGTTCTCAAGGGGAACACCCATGTTTACCGGCATCATCGAATCCATCGGCCACATCCGCGCACTGACCCCCAAAGGTGGCGATGTGCGGGTCTCTGTAGAGACCGGCAAGCTCGACCTGAGCGACGTCAAACTTGGCGATAGCATCGCGATCAATGGCGTATGCCTGACTGCGGTTGAGCTACCAGGCAACGGCTTTGTGGCAGATGTTAGCCGCGAGACGCTCGATTGCACCGCGTTCAACGACTTGAAAAGCGGCAGCCGGGTCAACCTAGAAAAAGCCCTGACCCCGACCACACGTCTGGGCGGCCACTTGGTCAGCGGGCATGTTGATGGTGTAGGCGAAGTGGTTGCCCGCGAAGAAAACGCTCGTGCCATTGAGTTTCGTATCCGCGCGCCAAAAGAACTGGCCAAGTACATCGCCCACAAAGGCTCGATCACCGTCGACGGCACCAGCTTGACGGTCAACTCTGTCAATGGCGCTGAGTTCTCTCTGACCATCATCCCGCACACCCTGAGCGAAACCATCATGGACGACTACCGTCCGGGCCGCCGGGTAAACCTCGAAGTCGACTTGCTGGCGCGCTACCTAGAGCGTCTGCTGCTGGGCGAAAAAGCCGCCGAGCCCATCGCAGGCGGCATCAGCGAAAGTTTTCTGGCCGAAAACGGCTACCTAAAATCCTGAATTAAGGGGGTGCCGCGTGGCGCTCAACAGCATCGAAGAACTGGTTGAAGACATCCGCCAAGGCAAGATGGTCATCCTGATGGATGACGAAGACCGAGAAAACGAAGGCGACTTGATCATGGCGGCCGAGTGCTGCGAGGCCCAGCACATCAATTTCATGGCGCGTTTCGCTCGTGGCTTGATCTGCATGCCGATGAGCCGTGAGCGCTGCGAAACGCTCAAGTTGCCGTTGATGGCGCCGCGCAATGGTTCCGGCTTTGGCACCAAATTCACCGTGTCGATCGAGGCCGCAACCGGCGTTACCACCGGTATCTCTGCGGCTGATCGTGCTCGCACCGTGCAAGCGGCGGCTGCAAAAGACGCCAAGGCCGAAGACATCGTCAGCCCCGGTCATATCTTCCCGCTGATGGCACAAGCGGGCGGCACGCTGGCCCGTGCTGGCCACACTGAGGCGGCATGCGACCTAGCACGCATGGCGGGTTTTGAGCCAAGTGGGGTGATTTGCGAAGTGATGAATGACGACGGCACCATGGCCCGCCGCCCCGAGCTTGAAGCATTTGCCGCCGAACACGGGATCAAAATCGGCACCATTGCTGACCTGATCCATTATCGGATGATCCACGAACGTACCGTTCAGCGGATTGCCGAGCAGCCATTGGACAGCGAACTGGGCCAATTCAATTTGGTGACCTATCGTGATTCTGTCGAAGGCGATGTGCACATGGCACTGACCTTGGGCAAGGTGTGCGCAGAAGAACCAACGCTGGTGCGGGTGCACAACATGGACCCGCTACGTGACTTGCTACTGGTCAAACAGCCCGGTCGCTGGAGCCTACGCGCCGCGATGACGGCGGTGGCAGAGGCGGGCAGTGGTGTGGTGCTGTTGTTGGGCCACCCATTAGATGGTGATGTATTACTGGCACACATTCGCGAAACCGCTGATGCCGCGCCGGTCAAAAAACAGACCACTTACAGTATCGTCGGTGCCGGTTCGCAGATCTTGCGTGACTTGGGCGTACGCAAAATGCGCCTCATGAGTTCACCAATGAAGTTCAATGCCATATCCGGTTTCGATCTGGAAGTTGTAGAATACGTGCCCTCCGAATAATGACCGGACATTTCTAGTCATCCATTCGTGGCCCTATATCCTCAAAGAGCGCACGTCAGTGCGTTCTGGCTCTTTAATACGAGACAAACCGAATGACCCTGAAGACCATCGAAGGTACCTTCATCGCCCCCAAAGGTCGCTACGCATTGGTAGTTGGCCGCTTCAACAGCTTCGTCGTCGAAAGCCTGGTGAGTGGCGCTGTTGATGCCTTGGTTCGCCACGGTGTGAACGAAAGCGACATCACCCTCATCCGTGCGCCGGGTGCGTTCGAGATCCCGCTGGTTGCGCAAAAAGTTGCTCAACGCAACGAATTCGCCGCCATCATCGCGCTGGGCGCTGTCATTCGTGGCGGCACTCCGCACTTTGAATACGTTGCGGGCGAGTGCACCAAAGGTTTGGCTCAGGTGTCCATGGAGTTCGGCGTACCGGTTGCATTCGGCGTGCTGACCGTTGATTCGATCGAGCAAGCCATCGAGCGTTCCGGCACCAAAGCGGGTAACAAAGGTGCTGAAGCTGCGTTGTCCGCCTTAGAAATGGTCAGCCTGCTGGCAGCGTTGGAGGCCAAGTGATTTCCGACGAAAGCGATCGTTTCAACCCGCGCGATCCTAAACCTGCGGATGCTGGCAAGCCCTCTAAAAGTGCAAAGCGTCGCGAAGCACGTCAACTCGCGACTCAAGCGCTGTATCAATTGCACATGGCCAAGCAGTCGCTGAACGAGATCGAAGCGCAGTTTCGCGTGGATAACGACTTCACTGACGTTGATGGTGCTTACTTCCGCGAAATTCTGCATGGCGTGCCTGCCAGTCGCAGCGAGATCGATGCGGCCCTCGCGCCGTGCTTGGATATCACCATTGAAGAGCTAGACCCAGTTGAGCTGGCGGTTCTGCGCCTGTCCACTTGGGAACTGATCAAGCGTGTTGACGTGCCTTACCGCGTTGTTATCAACGAAGGCATCGAACTGGCAAAAGTGTTCGGCTCCACTGACGGTCACAAGTTCGTCAACGGTGTTCTGGACAAACTGGCGCCACGCCTGCGTGAAGCTGAAGTTAAGGCTTTCAAGCGCTAATCTGCGCTGTTGGCTATGGGCGAGTTTGAACTTATCCGCAACTTCTTCGCTGCCGCGCCCTGTGCGCAAGGCGGCGTAGGCGTTGCTTTAGGGATCGGTGACGACTGTGCCTTGCTGGATGTTCCCTTCGGGGAACAGATGGCGATCTCTACCGACACCCTCGTCGCTGGGGTGCACTTCGCAGATCCCTGCGACCCATTCTTGCTCGGTCAGCGTGCGCTGGCCGTGGCGGCCAGTGATCTGGCGGCCATGGGCGCGACACCGCTCGCCTTTACCTTGGCTCTCACTCTGCCGACCGTCGAAGCCGGCTGGCTCGAAGCGTTTGCGCGTGGCTTGAACCTCATGGCTCAGGCTTGCGATTTGCGCTTAGTCGGGGGGGACACCACGCGCGGCCCGCTGAGCCTCACGTTAACTGTATTTGGGCGCGTGCCCAAAGGGCTAGCCTTGAGCCGCAGCGGTGCGCGCCCCGGTGACCTAGTGTGTGTTGGCGCAGAACTGGGCAACGCCGCGGGTGCTTTACCGCTGGTGTTGAACCAACGCAGCACCACTCCGGACATCGCCCAACCGCTGCTGGCGCATTACTGGTCGCCCACGCCGCAATTGGCGCTGGGCCAAGCACTGCGTGGCAAAGCCACTTCGGCACTGGACATTTCGGATGGTCTGCTCGCGGACTGCGGGCATATTGCGCGGGCGTCCAAGGTGGGCTTGCAGATCGACAACCACCGGCTGCCGATGTCGCTAGCCTTGCAAACGTTTCTGGGTAAAGCCGATGCGCAACGCGCGGCGTTGAGCGGAGGTGACGATTACGTGCTGGCGTTTACTTTGCCTGGCGCTGAGTTGCCCGCTTTGCTCGCCGCAGGCTGGACTATCTACGTTGTAGGGCGCGTGATTGAAGGGCTGGGTGTTTACCTGCTTGATGAGGCGGGCCAAGACATCACTCCCGACCAGCGCGGCTACCAGCATTTTCACGCCTAATACTGCCCCTGTTCGGTAGGCGCGAGCTTTTGATCTATGGCGCTCTGCTCCTAAAATAAAAGATCGTGACCCAGGGCGGCTGCCACGCGGTTTAAGCCATCTAACTTTTTGATCTTTATCTCCGATAATTCAGCCTAAGCGTGTGCAGGAACCTCCTGTTACAATGCCGCCTTTGCGAATTTACAGTCCACAAACTGATCAGGAGCACACGGTGCCCGTCGTTTTCGTTGCTGCTTGCAAGCTGCCTACCCCCTTTGCCGAATTCACCATGCATGGCTTTTTAGAGCAGGCCACGGGCCGTGAACACGTAGTGCTCAGTTTGGGCGACGTGGCGGATGGCGCTCCGGTATTGGGCCGGGTGCATTCTGAATGCCTGACCGGCGATGCCCTGTTCAGCCAGCGCTGTGACTGCGGTTCGCAACTCGAAGCTGCCTTGCAGGCCATCGCCCGTGAAGGCCGTGGCGTCTTGTTGTATTTGCGCCAAGAAGGCCGCGGCATTGGTTTATTGAACAAAGTCCGTGCTTATGAACTGCAAGACGGCGGTGCCGATACGGTCGAAGCCAACGAGCGTCTGGGGTTTGCCGCCGATCAGCGTGACTACGCAATCTGTCTGCCGATGCTGGAACACCTAGGTGTTAAATCACTGCGTCTGATGACCAACAACCCGCGCAAGGTCAAAGCCCTGACCGACATGAACATCACTGTGGCTGAGCGTGTGCCACTGCACACCGGGCACAACCCTCACAACAAGCTGTACTTGGCGACCAAGGCCAACAAACTCGGGCACATGATGGGCAATCAGCACCAAGGCGAGACGGACCCAGCGTGACGACCTGCTCAGAGCTCGATTGATGCGCATCTGGCTGGCACTCGGGTTGCTGGCCTTGGGCCTGCCGAGCATGGCCGCCAGCCGAGTGATCAGCCTGGCGCCGTCCTTGTCTGAAATGGTGGTTGAGTTAGGGGCGACTGACCTGCTGGTCGGCCGCCTTGATGCCGGTGAGTCTTCTCCCGAATTGGCTGACGTGCCTTCTGTCGGGCGCTATGGCCAATTGAACATGGAGCGCTTAGTCAGCCTAAAACCCGACCTGATCTTGCTCTGGCCCGGCAGTGTCGGCATCGCCCAGCGTGAGCAACTGCGCCGTCTCAACATCCCGACCTACATCGCAGAGCCTGCAAGCCTTGCGCAACTGGTTAACCAAGTCCAATCCTTGGGCGTGGCCTTGGGGCGACCGGAACGAGGGCAAGTGCTGGCCGAACAGTTGCGTACACGTTTAGCTGAACTGCAAACCCAATACCACCGCGACAATCCCCTG
This sequence comes from Pseudomonas endophytica, assembly GCF_001411475.1. Lineage (GTDB taxonomy): Bacteria > Pseudomonadota > Gammaproteobacteria > Pseudomonadales > Pseudomonadaceae > Aquipseudomonas > Aquipseudomonas endophytica. The sequence continues at coordinate 5,409 of NZ_LLWH01000010.1, forward strand.
CGGGTGTTTTACCAAGTCTGGGATCAGCCGCTGTACACCGTGGGTGGCGGGCAGATTATCAGCGACGCGTTAGCCGTGTGCGGGGCGAGCAACGTGTTTGCCGACCTCAAGCTCCCCGCTCCGCAAGTCAGCCTTGAGTCGGTGTTGCAGCGTGACCCTCAAGTCATCATCGCCGCTACACAGACACAACTGGATGCTTGGAAAGCTTGGCCGCAACTGGATGCGGTCAAACATGGGCGCTTAGTGTTATTGAGCGACAAAGGTCTGGAGCGCCCGAGCGGGCAGATGCTGGACGCGACCGGCAGATTGTGTGAACAACTGAAAACCGCCGAAGGCTTGTAGGAGCGAGCTTGCTCGCGATCTTTTTATTTTCAAAAAGATCGCAGCCTGCGGCAGCTCCTACAGGGCGTTCGAGGCGCTTTAGACCAAACAGTTGACCTGTTTTTCGTAGGAGCTGCCGAAGGCTGCGATCTTTTGATCTTCCTAAAAAGCAGGCGTCCACGTTACTGCGACCTGCACACTGCGCCGCTCTTCGCGATAGCCGTAGTAGTTGCCGTCATAACTGTAGAGCGCGCGGGTAAATGTCTTGTCCAACACATTGTCGACCTTCAAGTCGAGCCGGACTTGCGAGCTGGGCACCCAGTTTGCGCGCAGGCCCAACACCCCATAGCCGCCCAGCGGTTGCTTGTTCGCTTCGTCATTAAAGCTGCGGCTCACCGCTTGCCATGTAGCGCCTACGCCCACACGATCGAATTGCTTGTCCAGATCCAAACTTAAGGTTCTGCGCGCCCGGCGGCTCAAGGTATGGCCGGTATCACGGTCTTGCGGGTCAATCATCGCAACACTCAAATTGCTCTGCCAGCCAGACCATTGCTGATGCAGCGCACTTTCGACGCCTAAGATTCGGGCTGCGCCGATGTTCTGCGGGATGAAGTCAGCGTCGGCCACAATGGCGTCACGAATATCGGTGCGATACAGCGAAGTTTCCAGTCGGCTGCTATCGCTCAACTGGCTGCGCCATTGCAGCTCATAGCTTTTGGAGTGTTCGGGCTTGAGGTTAGGGTTGCTATAGAGCGGGTAGTACAAATCATTGAAGGTTGGCGCTCGGAATCCTTCGCTGTAAGACAACAACACATCGTTATTCACATTGAGCGGTAAGGTCAGGCTGGCGCTCCAAGTCGAATGACCGCCGAATTGCTGGTTTTGGTCGTGGCGCAGGCCGATCTCGGTTGAAAAGCGCTCGCCATCAAAACGGTGTTGCACAAACGCTGCATGATTCCAGCGGCTGTCTTCGTCAAACACGGTACTGCTGCGCACGCGGTCTTGGTAAGCATCAGCCCCCAGCATCAGGCTATTTTGCTCATTCAACGTCAGGTTGTTTTGCCAGTTCAACGAATCGCGGTAGGTGTTAAAACTCGACACATCAGCACTGAGCTTGTCTTTAGTCTTTTCTCGATTCTCGCTGTGGCCCAGCTCCAAGCGTGAACTCCAGCGTTCGCTCAATTGCGCGTCGACAAAACTGCCCACGCTGCTGATGTCAAAATCGCTGTAAAGCTGTTGCCCGCTCACGGCAAACGTCGTCGGGTCCCAGCGCCCAAAGGGGTTGTCCAGTTCAGTCTTGCCGGTGCTTTTAATCGCCGTCATGCCGACTTCAAGGTCGGGGCTCAGCGTGTGGCTGACGTTCAAGCTCAAGGACTTATTGCGGTACGCATCATGATCGTTGTCGCTGGGGAAGGACTCATGGGTGCGATTTATGCCCGCCGTATCCTCCAAGCTGGCGCTGAAGTTGTAGCGCGTTTGCTCATCACCCCCAAACACGCCGAGACTGTTTACTGAGCTGCCATAGCTGCCCATCGCGCTGTGCAACCGAAGGCGTGGCGACTGATCGGCGCCGCGGCGGGTGAAAATCTGAATCACCCCGCCAATCGCGTCGCTGCCGTAGATCACCGAGCGAGAGCCGCGCAACACTTCTACGCGCTCAATCTGGTCGATATTCACATACTGCAGGTTGCTGTCTGCCGAGGTGGCATTGGCCATGCGCTGGCCGTCGACCAACACCAGGCTTTGCGCGGATTTTGTGCCGCGAATGTAAATCCCCGGCAGGGCGCCACGCCCACCGCTGCGTACCACTTGCACACCCGGCACCCGGCCCAACAAGTCGGTCAGGCTGGTGGGTTGCAGGCGGTCGATGTCATTACGGGTGAATACCGTATTGGCGCTGCTGCTGTCAGAGCGCGCTTCAACCTGACGATTGCCGGTAATTAATGTTTGCGGGAGTTTGAGTGCATCTTCGCGCTCCAGGGGCTCGGCCAGCAGAGGGCTGGCCGGGATCAAGCCGAGTAGCAAGGCAGTGCGCAGATGTTTCATCGCAATCTCAGTGTGTAGGCGCGAACTCGCCCCTACATCAGTAGTCCGCTTCGCTCAAAGCCCCAGCAATTGCATGCGCTGGCGAACCGACGCTTCAATGCCCGCTTCATCCAGCCCGCACTCAGCCAGCATTTGGCTCGGTTTGGCGTGCTCGACATACACGTCCGGCAAGCCCAAGTGCAGCACCGATTTCAGTATGTTTTCACGGGCCAGGAACTCGCTGACCGCCGCGCCTGCGCCGCCCATGATGGCGTTCTCTTCGAGGGTCACCAGTAGCTCATGGCTGTTGGCCATTTCGCGAACCAGTGCTTCGTCCATCGGCTTCACAAAGCGCATGTCGACCACAGTGGCGTCGATTTTTTCGGCAACGCGTAGGGCTTCTGCCAATTGCACGCCAAACACCAGCAACGCGACGTTGCTACCGTTGCGACGAATGATCCCTTTGCCGATTTCCAACGGCTCAAGGGTCTTTTCGATGGTCGCGTTCGGGCCGGTGCCGCGAGGGTAACGCACGGCCGCCGGGCCGTTGTACAGGTGGCCGGTGGTGAGCATCTTACGCAGTTCGTTTTCGTCACTCGGGGTCATGATTACCATACCCGGTATGCAACGCAGATATGACAGGTCGTAGCTGCCCGCGTGAGTAGGGCCGTCTTCGCCCACTAAGCCCGCGCGGTCGATGGCAAACAAAACGTCGAGATTTTGCACCGCCACGTCATGCACCAATTGGTCGTAGCCACGCTGCAAGAACGTCGAATAAATCGCCACCACGGGTTTGGCGCCTTCGCAGGCCATGCCAGCGGCAAAGGTTACAGCGTGCTGCTCGGCAATCGCCACATCGAAGTAGCGCGCTGGAAACTGCTCGCTGAACTTGATTAGGTCAGAGCCTTCTTTCATCGCAGGCGTGATGCCGACCAAACGCTCGTCAGTCGCGGCCATGTCACACAGCCAATCGCCAAAAACGGCAGAGTACTTCGGCCCGCTGGCGACTTTAGGAGCGACTTTAGGCGCGTCCAGCGGATCGAGCTTAGTGATGGCATGGTAGCCAATCGGGTCTGCCTCAGCCGGAGCGAAGCCTTTGCCTTTTTTGGTGACGACGTGCAGGAACTGCGGGCCCTTGAGGTCACGCATGTTGCGCAGTGTGGCGATCAAGGTCGGCAGGTCGTGGCCATCAATCGGGCCGATGTAGTTCCAGCCCAGCTCCTCGAACAAGGTGCCAGGCACCAGCATACCTTTGGCGTACTCTTCAGTGCGACGAGCAATTTCCCAAGCGCCTGGCAGACGTGACAGCACTTTTTTGCTGCCTTCACGCATGCTGGCGTAGGTGCGGCTGGAAAGAATTTTGGCGAGGTAATTGGACAAACCGCCGACATTGCGCGAGATCGACATGTCGTTGTCGTTAAGGATCACCAACATATTGGCATTGACTTCGGGCGCGTGATTCAACGCCTCAAAGGCCATGCCCGCCGTCAGCGCGCCGTCGCCAATAACCGCGATGGCCTTACGCTCGCTGTTTTGCTGACGGGCGGCAATCGCCATGCCCAGCGCAGCGCTGATCGAGGTGCTGGAATGGCCGACACCAAAGGTGTCGTATTCACTCTCGGAGCGGCGTGGGAATGCCGCAATCCCGTCTTTCTGGCGCAGTGTCGCCATTTGATCGCGACGGCCGGTGAGTATTTTGTGCGGATACGCCTGATGCCCCACGTCCCACACCAACCGGTCATCCGGGGTATCGAAAACGTAGTGCAGCGCGATGGTCAGCTCAATGACCCCAAGCCCGGCACCAAAGTGCCCGCCTGTCTGGCCAACGCTATAGAGCAATTCCAGGCGCAATTCATCGGCCAGGGTTTCCAGCTCGGCTTCGGCTAATCTGCGCAGGCCAACAGGCGTGCCCGCTCGGTCGAGCAGGGGCGTAGTCGGGCGCTGGCGGGGAATCTCTTGAAACGTCGTTGGCATCAGGCGAATCGTTATAGGTATATAAAAGAGGCGGCAGTTTACCTTATGGAACGTAAGCTGCCCACGCAGTCTGGCATTCGTTAGTCAGACCTTGGCATTAAACACTGTGCGAAATAACCACTTGTAACTATTTAGTGGCGCCGATCAACGATATAGCGCGCCAATTCTCGCAAGGGTTCGGCCGCTGCATCAAAAGGTCGCAGTGCCGTGAGCGCTTGGTCACGCAGCTCTAGGGCATAGCTTTTAGCCTGCTCTAGCCCCATCAGCGCCGGGTAGGTCGGTTTATCGCGGGCAATGTCTGCGCCTTGGCGTTTGCCCAGAGTCGCGGTGTCACTTTCAACATCAAGAATGTCGTCCTGAACCTGAAACGCCAAGCCAATGGCCCGTGCATACGTGTTCAATGCTTGCAGATCTTTATCAGTTGCACAGCCACTGGCCAGTGCGCCAAGTTGGACGCTGGCCTCAATCAGGGCGCCGGTCTTGTGACGATGCATGTATTCGAGCGCGGTTTGATCCAGTCTTAACCCTACCGAACCCAGATCAATCGCTTGCCCGCCGACCATTCCGGCAGGGCCAGCAGCGAGGGCCAAGCCACTGACCATACGCAAGCGTATTTCGGCATCTAAAGGGCTAAGCACCGGGTCGAGCAGAGCTGTAAAAGCCAAGCTTTGCAGACCGTCGCCGGCCAAAATTGCGCAGGCTTCATCAAACGCCTTATGGGTCGTGGGCTGCCCACGGCGCAGATCATCATCGTCCATGGCCGGTAAATCATCGTGAACCAGCGAATAAGCGTGGATCAGCTCCACCGCGCACGCAGCGCCATTCGCTTGTTCGGGGGCGGCGCTCAGCGCTTGGCAAGCGGCATAAGCCAACAGCGGCCGCACACGTTTACCACCATTCATTACGCTGTAACGCATGGCCTCGTACAGACGGGCCAACTCCGGTGACGGAGCGACAAACAAGCGCTCAAGTGCCGCGTTGACGCGAGCTTGGCTGCTGGTTTGGTAGGCATCAATCATTCTGGCTGTTCCGCATCAAAGGGCTCTGGCGCGAGCTCGCCATCACGCTCAAGCAAAATTTGGACTTTCTGTTCGGCTTGCGCCAGTGCGCCTTGGCAGTCACGGGTCAGGCGAATGCCTTGCTCGAAGGCGGTCAAAGAGTCTTCCAGTGACAGTTCGCCGTTTTCAAGGCGTTCGACCAATGTTTGCAAGTCTGCGAGGGACTGCTCGAAATCAAGGGAAGCTTTTTTGCGGGCCATGGCGGCATTCTCGGTAGGCGTTAAAACCGGCTGACACTAGCAGAGAGCAGGTATTGGGGCAAATCAGACGACCGTATTAACCACGCAACTCTGGCGTGGTTCTGGCTCGGAGCCCCTCTGCTCTTATCGAGAAGAACGAGTTCTCTGCGCTTGCACTTTAACTTCGTCATGGCCTGAAGCGAGCGTGTGATGCCGGTCTGATTGGATGCCGCCCTTTCCAGCGCTGATGTAAGTTTCTGTTACGGTCAACTGAAGTGATTTCGACAAGCTTTTACATGTGAGGAAAATTCTCTTTATCTTGAAGAAGTGTCTGACATTTTTCTCTTTTCCATTCACCTATCGTCTCGCCACTTGAATGGAATCGGTAGTTTTCAGTGGTCCTCCTACTTAACACCCCTAAGACGTTTACGATGCCCGCTGCGGTGGGCTGCACATCGTAATGACGTATTCCAGCCAATTATTTGCCCGTCTAGTCGCGCTCGCTAAAGCCCCTGTTTTTAAGGACAGCTTTGCCGGCAATGACGTGCGCTTCTCCAGCCAGTTCGAAGCCCTTGAGCGTGAAATCGGTAAATCGCAGTCGATGTCTGAAAATAATCAGATCGACTGGTATGTGGTGCATGAGCAAAGCGAAGCGATGTTACGCGACCAGTCCAAAGACCTGCGTGCAGGTGTCTGGCTGACATGGGCGCTTTATCAGCGCGAATCGTTTCCGGGGTTGCTGGCGGGGTTGGGGTTATTGCATCACCTGTGCACCGAGCATTGGGAGCAGATTCACCCCCTTAAGTTGCGCACCCGTGGCGCCGCAATTGGTTGGCTGGTAGGGCGTCTTGATAGGGCTTTGAACGAAAACGTACCGATTAAAGAGCAGCTACCGCTTTTTCAACACATGGTTGAGCTGTTGCTGGCGCTGGAGTGCGCACTGGCCAAACATTTAGGCGCTGATGTGCCTTTACTACTGCCAATTTGCCGTCGTCTGACGCGCATGGTGGAGCGCGCAGTTGCTAGCCAGCCCGAGACGGGGGTGATCGCTGCCGCAGTGGCGCAGGTCAAGCAAGTCGCGATTCAGTTGATAGACCCCACGCCGCTCATCGACAACGAAAAAGAGGCTCACAAAGCACTGCGCCAGCAGCAAGACAGCGCACGCGCTCTGTGCGGCTGGTGGTTAAAGCAAAAAGCCACAGATCTGCGAGCTCTTCGTCTAAACCGCACCCTCACGTGGCTGCCGATTGATTTCATGCCTGAGCGCAATGCCGAGCAGATCACGCCACTGCGCAGCGTCTGCGCTGACAAACTCAAAAATTATCAGGGCCGTTTCAATCAAGGGCAGTTTGCCGATTTGGTGGTGGAACTCGAAGTCAACCTCGCCAAATCAGCGTTCTGGTTTGATGGCCAGCGCATGGTGTGGGAGTGCCTGAATGCCTTGAAAGCCGAGTCGGCAATGTACGAGGTCGAACTTCATCTCGCCTTGCTCCTGCAACGGCTGCCGGGTCTGATCGAATTGCGTTTCAGTGATGGCGCTCCCTTCGCTGATCCTCAGACCCGTACTTGGATCGACGCCAATGTACTGCCCCACCTGACCCGAAGCGAGCCCGAAGCCGCCCAAGCCAGCACTGAGCGACCTGCTTGGGACCTTGCCCTCGATGAAGCGCAAGAGCTGCTTCGTGTTAGCGGTTTTAAAGCCTCCGTGCAGTTGATCAAGCGCGGGTTAAACAGCGCTTACGGTGAGCGGGTACGTTTTTTTTGGCAGTTGGCCCTCGCCCGGCTGTGCTTTCACGCCAAAAAGTACGAACTCGCCAAAACACAGCTCGAAATGCTCGATGAGGTCCTTCATCGCTCCGGTTTACAGACCTGGGAGCCGGATTTGGTGCTTGAAGTTTTACGTCTTTTACATCGCTGCTGCGAGCTACTGCCGCAGAACCACGAAGTGCGAGAGCGCAAGGATGAGATGTATCGCAGGTTGTGCCACCTCGATCTTGAAGTGGTACTCGAATAGGCCTTAGGGCCACACACACGCAAGGAAAAACGTCATGGCCAAAGAAAGCTCGGTAGCCCCCAAGGAACGTATCAACATTACGTTCAAACCAGCGACTGGCGGGGCTCAAGAAGAGATTGAACTGCCTTTGAAACTGTTGGTGGTGGGTGACTATACCCATCGTTTTGACGAGCGAAAGCTTGAAGACCGTAAGCCGATCGCCATCGACAAAATGACGTTCGATGAAGTGCTTTCCAAGCAAGGGCTGAAACTGGCCCTAAGTGTGCCTAATCGCCTGCAAGGTGAAGACAGCACCGATGAGCTGGCAATTGCGTTACGCGTCAACGCCATGAAGGACTTCAACCCGACGAGCCTGGTTGAACAAATCCCCGAACTAAAAAAACTGATGGAGTTGCGTGATGCCTTGGTTGCGCTCAAAGGTCCGCTGGGCAACGCGCCGAGCTTTCGCAAGGCGATTGAAGGCGTACTGGCCGACGACGTTTCACGCGCTCGAGTACTGAGCGAACTGGATCTGCTTGTCGCTCCGGCAGCGGACGTTTAAGCCCCCCATCAGTAAAGGAAGCGACACAATGAGCACCAGCGCCGCACAGCTGAAAGACGATAAAAGCACCTCTTACAGCGTTCTTGACGAGATCATTGCGCAAACCCGGCTGACACCTGAAGACGATGCTTATGGCATTGCCAAGCGGGGCGTCGCGGCTTTTATCGAAGAGCTGTTGAAACCACAGAACCAAGGTGAGCCGGTTAAAAAGGCCTTGGTTGATCGCATGATTGCCGAGATAGATGCAAAGCTCAGCAACCAGATGGACGAAATCCTCCATCACCCCGCCTTCCAGTCGCTGGAGTCCGCTTGGCGTGGCCTGCAATTGTTGGTTGATCGCACCAATTTCCGTGAAAACATCAAGATCGAAATTCTCAACGTCTCCAAAGAAGACCTGCTGGACGACTTTGAAGATTCGCCCGAGGTCATGCAATCTGGCCTCTACAAGCATGTTTACACCGCCGAATACGGCCAGTTCGGTGGTGAGCCGGTTGGCGCAATTATCGCCAACTACTTCATGACTCCAAGCTCCCCTGACGTGAAGCTGATGCAGTACGTGTCCAGCGTTTCGTGCATGTCCCATGCTCCGTTTATCGCGGCGGCCGGGCCGAAGTTTTTCGGCCTCGAAAGCTTCACGGGCATGCCTAACCTTAAAGACCTCAAAGACCACTTTTCTGGTCCGCAATTTGCCAAATGGCAGAGCTTTCGCGAGTCCGAAGATGCGCGCTATATGGCGTTGACCGTGCCGCGCTTTTTGCTGCGCAACCCGTACGACCCGGAAGAAAATCCGGTCAAATCTTTCGTTTACAAAGAAACCGTCGCCAACAGCCACGAGCATTACCTGTGGGGCAACACCGCCTACACCTTCGCGTCCAAGTTGACCGACAGCTTTGCCAAGTTCCGCTGGTGCCCGAACATTATTGGCCCACAAAGCGGCGGCGCGGTTGAAGACTTGCCACTGCACCACTTTGAAAGCATGGGCGAAATCGAAACCAAGATTCCTACCGAAGTGTTGGTGTCTGACCGTCGCGAATACGAATTGGCCGAAGAAGGTTTTATCTCTCTGACCATGCGTAAAGGCAGTGACAACGCCGCCTTCTTCTCGGCCAGTTCGGTACAAAAACCGAAGTTTTTTGGCATCAGCGCCGAAGGTAAAAACGCTGAGCTGAACTACAAGCTCGGTACACAACTGCCTTACATGATGATCATTAACCGCTTGGCTCAT
>NZ_LLWH01000011.1 GCF_001411475.1 Pseudomonas endophytica
GGAGAGGCCTGCAAGGCTTATTCGTAACCGAGGCTGAATTGCAGCTGGTTAACCTTCTTTTGCAGTGCCTTGAGCTCCTGCTGCTTGGCTGCCATCTGCGCGGGGTGAGCGGCGCTCACCGGTGCAACTTGCGCGGCCTTGAGCTGTTGCTCTAGGCCAGCGATCTGCTGCTGTACTTGGGCCTTGTTACCGCTGCGCGCCTTGAGCGAGCCGAGTAACCGGCTCAGCGACTGATTCAACGCGGCCTGGGATTGTTGCTGCGCTTGCACGTTGGCTCGTGAGGCGGCTTGTTGCGCGGCAATATCCTCGTAGACCTGATGAAACATCGCGTTCTCTTGCTGCGACTGGGCCAGTGCCATTTCGTTTTCTCGAATCTGCGCGCTGTAGCCGCCGCCCGCATCGCAATTCACCTTGGTGAACAGCCCTGCGTCGCGGTTGCCGGCATCACACTCGCCCGGCTGAGTGGCGCAACCGGACAACGCCAGTACAGCCCCCAACACCCCAATCAATCGTGCGTTCATGGTTTCAACCCAACGTGATCGCGGAGCGTTGGCTGTACAAACCATCAACTTCTTTTTGCAGGCTGACGACTTTCTGGTTCATCTTGGCGATGTTGGCGTCGATTTGCTGGAGCTCAGGACCCGCGCCCTGGCTGCGCTCGACCTTCATGGCATCGTTGTAACCGGTGACTTTGCTCTGCATGTTTTTAACTTCAAGGCGCAGTTGTTCAATGTTGCTGTCGATGCTCGCGATCTGCTTTTGCGCCTGAGCCTTATCGATTTTCTTGCTCGCTAGGTCGCGCTTGATCTGCTCAACCTGCACTTTGTCATCGTCAATGACCTGCTGCGCGGTAGCCGTACGCATCACGACTTTTTGCGTGTCCAACTGCACGTCGCTGTTGTATTTCTGCAAGCGCTGGTTGGTGTCAGCGTATTCACTGCGACGCTGGTCCACGTAGTAGTTAGCACCCATCGCCACGCCACACGCCGCCACACCCGCCGCGATCATGCACACAGCCTTGTTGTTGGGGTTGCTCAGCACACAGGCCAATACCGCTGCGCCTGCGCCCATCGCACAGGCTTGATAGCCCGACTTACTAAAGAACTGGGCATCCGTGCCTTGGGTCAAACGCGGGTCCGGCGCCGGCGCCCCCATGCCCAAAGAGTTGCTGCCTGTTGAGGCACAACCGGTCAACAGCACGCCGGCTATGAGCACGAAAGACATCATGTATCTGGAAGAGGCCAACAGGCTGCGCATCATTGTATTTCTCCTTGTTGAAGCATGTAGTGGGCTTAGGGGGTGACCGCTTTGCAACGCTTCAACCAAGCGTCAGTGTCGATCTTTTGCTTTTGCAGGTAGGTCTTCTGATTGGCCCAGTGCGTGCGCAAATACGGCTTGAGTTCTTGCAGTTGTTTGTTCTGGCTGATGATTTCTTCCATCACTGGCACCTGCGCCTCAAGCAGCGGCTGACCGTACAAGGACGCTGACTCCACTAGGCTGCTGGCGTAGTAACGGCTGAGTTTGTGCAGGCGGTCCTTCTGCTCATCGAGCTTACCTTTGCGCATGTCGCAGCTCGGGTCCTTGTCTTCGGACTCGCAGTTGAGGGCGTAATTTTTTTGCAAGAAATCTAGGTACTGGCCGTCATCGAGCATCTTGGTACACAAGAAGGCACCTAGGTTGAGGCTCGCGCGAATCGCCTGATCACGGGTTTCTTCCTGTTGCTGGTTGCTGGCGCGCAACTGGTTTTCCAAGGTTCGCAGCTTCTCTTTGAGGGCCTTGTCTTCAACCCCTTGGGCCAGCGTGTTGAGTTCGTGCACGGTACCCTGATCGCCTTCTTGAGCACCCGTGCCGAGCTTTTTCCAGCTCTGCTCAATGCTGCCCACTCGCTCACGCGAGGTCAGGGTCGGCGACACCATGACCAGCCGCAGGCCGGTGGTTTTGTTTTTCACTTGGCCGTCCGCGTTGTAGTACGGCTCTTCTTTGCGCAACGAGGTGCGCAAATCGGCTTGCGGCGTCAAGTAGTTGCCGCCGCGCACCACATAGCCGCCTGCCTGCCCATGCTGGCGGTCCAGTTTGTTCAAACGGAAAGGCTCAAACATCATCTCGTCGGCGTTACCGAGCATGTCGTGCAAGCCCAGCGGATTAGGCTTTTGCAGACCGCTCAGTTGCAGCTTGCCGTTGGACGACTGGGCACCACCGAACCATTCATAGGCGTTCAAGCCTTCTGGCATTGGATAGCGCGTGTCGCTGAACTCGGCCGCGCCCACTTCCAGCCCGCCACGGGCGGCGAACTCCCATTCGGTTTCGGTTGGCAGACGCAAAAAGCCCAGCGCACCGTCTTCCTTGGGCAGCTTGGCGGCCGCGTTTTTGCGCAACCACAGGTTGTATTTGTCGCCCGCCTCGATGGCCTGCACCCAACTGATCGCCACTTGCGGCAAGCGCAGTTTGTTCGACGGTGTTGGGCAGGTTTCGTCCGTCAGCGCCTGATACTGCAACTGGCTCATCTCGTACTTGGCCATCAGGTAGTAACGCGACTTGTCACCCTTGGCGCCTGTGAAGCTACCAGCGATAAAGGCCGGGCGCTTCTGCTCGACATACCCCCACTCGGGGCTGTCCTGCCCAATATTGATCGGGTAGTCATCCAGCGGCCCGGTGACCGGGATAAACACTTTGCGAAACACCATCGCACCGTCGCACGGCATCGGCAGCACCACGTCATTGGCCTCGGGTGCCGGGTTGTAAAACTTCTCGTCCCAGCTCGCCGCCGACGCATTGAGCCAATAACCAAAGCTCAGGGATGTGAGCAACACCACACGTTTAAAGCTCACGCAAACTCTCCGCAGGTTGGATGCTGATGGCCCGCAGTGCGCCGATGACGGCGACCAGTGCGGCGACCAACAAGGCGATCAGTAGGGCCACCAGCCCATGCCAGATCGTGATGTGACAGACAAAAGTGCCCGTGGCCTGACTGCTGCCAAGCAAGTGATCGAACAACAAGCTGCCCACGCCATAAAGCCCCAACCCGCCGACATAGCCGATCAGGCTCAGGAGCATGGCCTGGGCGATGACAAAACCGGCCACGGCCAGGCTGCTGAAGCCCAACAGACGCAGCACCGCGAGGCTTTTGCGCTTGCGGTCGATGTTGGCCAGAAACGCGCCGACCATCGAAGCAATGCAGCCGATCAAGGCCGCCCCGGCAATCACGCCGAAAATCAGCCCCAGCACCTGATTGATGGCTTTAACGTTGTCGATTTCCGCCAGACGGCTCGACGTGTCTATGTTCTGTTGGTTTAGCCAGCGCTCCAGCGGCGCCACGCTGTCAATATCGCGGGCATACACGCGGGCACGGGCGTACAGCGGTTTAAGGTCGGCCTGCGGTTTACCGCTGTCCAGACCAAACGCCGGCACCTGATAACCATCGCGAAAGCGCTCTAGCTCAAGCAGCAATGGTGGCGCGACAAACCCGGCTGCCCGACCAAAGCGGGCCGCATCAAGCACCGCCACCACCACCAGATTCAACTCGCCCCGTTCATTGATGCCGTCTAGGCGACGCGGCGCGCGCAAACGCACGCTGTCCCCGACTGTGGCTTGCAAGCGTTGCGCAGCGCGGGCGCTGAGGATCACTTGGTTGCCACTCAAGTGGGTCTGCGGCAGGTTAAGCAGTGGGTCGTGAGCGTCAGTGGGGATGATTTCGGCGTTTTCGACAAAGCGTTGCAGGCCCATCAGCAAGTCGGCCTGAGTGTTCAGTGAGCGGGTTTGCCCAATGGCAAAACCGACCTCGGGCTGCTGGCGCACATCTTCTATCCAAGCGGTGTCGTAATTGCCGCTGCTGAGCATTTTCACTTCAAGGTTGCGCGGGTCGCTGAGCAGCTCGTTTTGCAATTGGCTGACCACCCCGTGCTTAAGCCCGAACAGCAACAACAGCGGCGCAATCACCGCAACCAGTGATGCGGCGATGCAAAACGACACCTTGCGGTCATGCCAGAGATCTTCGATCGCCAGCGACCCGAGCAAGCCGAGGCGACTAATCCATGGCTTCAAAACGTGTCTCTCCCTGACAACTGATCGCGCCCAATCGCGGCAAACCAAAGTCGCGCACCAGCGCCCAATCGTGGGACACCACTAATGCACTCAAGCCCAATTCGCTCACCAGACTCAACAACAGTTCAAACAGGCGCCGAGCGCTGTGCGGGTCGAGCGACGCCGTGGGCTCATCGGCCAACAACAATTGCGGTTCATGGGCGATAGCCCGCACGCAGGCCACGCGCTGGCGCTCGCCGATCGACAAAGCCTGCGGCAACTTGCCCAGCAAACCCGTGAGGCGCAGAGCATCTACGGCGCGGTCCACCTGCTCGCTGTTAGCGGCCATCCCGAGCATACGCCGGGGCAAGCTGATGTTGTCGCGCACGCTCAAAAACGGCAGTAAGCCACCACTTTGCAGAATGAAACCCAAGTGCCGCGACCGCACTGCCGACAAACTCGGCTGGTCGTTACGGGCCAGTAACAGCGCAATATCCAGGGCCGCGGCCTGTGGCTGATGGCGGTCCGGGCCGAGGCTGAAATGCCCCAGTTCAACGGGATGCAACAACAGGCCGATCGCCTCAAGCAGGGTGCTTTTGCCACAGCCACTCTCGCCGGTAATGGTCAAAATTTCACCGGTCTTCATCTGCAATGCAGGCAAACGCACGCTGTGCGCCTGAGCGCCGCTACCACGGCGCACGAGCAGGTCCTGAATATCGAGCATGAGCGTCTCGTTAGGGCATCATTTCCAGCGGCACCGGGTACACGTTGTCCCGTGCATCGCTGTCTTTGGCCAAGGCCACCCAACGGTCCACGTCAGCGTTGTAACGCTGGTAGTGACGCAGTTTGGTGCTCAGGTTACGGATGAATTTCTCTTGCGCCAGACCGTCCCAGCTCTTCCAGGTTTCTTCATCCAGGTTGAGGACTTCACTCTGATACGGCAGGTCTTCAAGGTACTCACCCAGCACGCCCATTTGCGCCAGTTTGGCAGTGCTGTTCTGCTTTAACTGATTCGGATCGGCGCCCATCGTGGCTGCCACCGAGCGCAGGCGATCAAACATTTCGGTCGGCGAGATCAGCCCCTCGTTGGCGGCATCCAGAATCTGCTTCATCACGTCACTCAAGTCGCTGAGCTGCGACTTGGTCAGCAGCACTCGCACATCGGTGGTCGGGATGTTTTGCTTGATCAAATCGCGGTCCGTGATCCACGCCTGAAACACGGGCGGCGCCTGGCTGTTGGTTTTTTCGCCCAAGTACGCCAGTTGCATGGCGTGACCGATCAAGGCCGCGTCATCGAGCATTTTCTGCTGCGCCGGATCGCCTTGAGCGGCCACGTCTTGCTTGGCATTCAGCGCACTGCCAATCGCATCCTCACCCATGTAAGCAGCTTTGACTTGCGAGGTAATAGCCTCGGCCAAGGCGTCTACTTTTTGACCAAACGCTTTCACATCACCGGCGTTCACCGGGTAGTACAGCGACGTGTTAGTACCCGGATAAGTCGACAGGTTCTCGTACTGCGCTTGAGCTTTAGCGTGATCTTTGATCCCGGCGGGAGTCTTCAGGTGCAGGGTGTAAATCGCCACGCCGGGGTTGGCGGCTTCGAGCCGCACTTGATCAGCACTCAACCCGGTGCTACTGAGCGTATCCTCGCCTTCCAGAGCCCCCGCGTCGGTAATCAGCACCACGTAACGGGCGCCAAATTGCGACCAGTCAACGTTATCGATACTGTGCATCACACCCGCGTAGGCATCTTCATCAAAACTCTTGCTCGATACTTTTGCCTGCTTGAGATCTGCCACCTTGGCGAGGAAGTCTTCGCTGCCCGTCACCTTGTTCGGGTCGGCGTACATTTTGCTCACGTACTCCAGCCCCGGCACGGCCTTGGTGTTGGAGCGGAATGCGACCAGACCGAACTTAACCTGGTTGCCTAGGTTCTCGCTTTCGATCTGTTTGTAGACCTTGCGAATCGCTTCGCGGGTGCGCTCGATGTAAGGGTCCATTGAGATCGTAGAGTCGATCACAAACACCACCGCGGCGCTGAATTCCTTTAACTGACCGGCCTTGGCCGCGCCCGCATCGGGCGTTGCGGCGGCGCCAGCTTGCAGCGCTTTGTCATCCGCCTTGCTCACCGACGCGACGTTAAGCAGGCGCGTGCGAAAGCCTTCTTCGGTCATGACTTCTTCGCCGCTCAGCACCGGTAGCAAGTAGAACTGCTTGTGCAGGTCGACAAAGTATTCCGGCTCCTGGGCCAGCACGCCGGGGGCCAATGTGCCCTGCTTGAGCTTGGCTCGCAGCGGCGCGACCTTGCTCACCGGATCTGGCGCATCGAGGATACCTTCCAAGGTGGCGCGGTCTTTGAAGAACATCAACCGGTCGCGGTTGGCCGGGTTGGTGAACGCTAGCGTGAGCTGCATTTTCCAGTCAGTGGTGCACGCGGCAGGCAGCCAGCCCACGGTTTTACCGTAACTGTCCGGGCCTACCTTGAGCCATTGAGCATTCGCCACTTGAGCGCGCTCGTACACGTAGAAGCGGCTAAAGGTCGGTTGCGCGACCCCGGCATCGCCACCGGCGGCGGTGCTGAGTTTGCACCCTGGGGTGGTCAGCACGCGCTGGAACAGGGTTTTCTTGCCTTCTTGAATCAGCGGCTTGTCATCGGCATGGGCCGCAGCACTGCCCATGCACAACGCCAGTAAGGTTCGAGTAGCCCATGCAAAATAGCTCACGGCTTTAACTCCTCAAAACGCGCTTTAGCTTCAGCATTTTCAGGCTCTTGACTCAGGATGGTTTCGTACCAATACGCGGCAGTCGCCTTATCAGGCTCAGCGAAGCACTGGCTGGTCTGATGGAACTTTGGGTCGTACTCGTGGGCGTAAGCGGTTGCGATTTGCAGGTCACCGGCTTGGGCACGGTTAGCGTACAAACGCTGGGCAATGCCGCAGTGATTATTGGCTTTAGCCACGTTGATGATCTCTAGTAACTCGGCACTGCCGGGCGACTTTTTAATGCAGGTCTGAACAAAGGTCAGCTCAGGCAACGTGGACATGCTTTCCAGGGTGCAGGCTTCATCACCCTTTGGGAGAGGGGCAGGAGCGCTCACGTTGTCGGGCTTTTTGTTTAGCCAGAACGCTGCGCCAGCCGCAATGACCGCCAGCACCAGCAGAGCAATCACTAAGGGGATCATCCAACCTTTCTTTTTGCCGGGAGCCGGTGGCGGAGCAGGAGCAGGAGCAACTACGGCGGCGACCGGTTCGATAACCGGCTCGGGCTTCACTGTCGGTTCAAGCTCGGGCGTAGGCGCGGGTTCGGCCACTACCACCGCAGAGGCTTCAACCGGCGCGACGGGGGCAGAGTTCAACGCATCCGCCAGAATGATGCCCTTCCATACCGGCGGCGCAGCTTTCTCATCGCCAGCCGCTCGGGAGGTCACGCCTCTACCCGGCAGAACCACCCCGTTATCCTTGACCCCTGTTGCGGGCTCGTTGAGCACGAAGCTGAACGAGGTGTCCACACTCCCTTCCAGCAACGTATCAACGATCTGCGGGCCAACCAGTACTTCTAGGCTTTTACCATCGGCGGCTAGCGGAAACTCAGGCACTTGAAACCAAAAAGGGTTGTTGCTCCACACCTGACCTTCATGCAGGTAGTGATCGTCGCTGTTGCGCTGGAGGCTGAATTCCAGATGCTCAGGCGAGCCTTTCCAGCCTTTAATCACCAGACGGGCATATCCGTGGGCATGGGGCTCTAAAGCGAGCAAATTGACTCGAATCGACATTGCTTAAATCGCCTTGTAGGCCTTGAGCACGAGGCCCAGCCGTTCATTTTGTTCGGGGGTTATTTCGCTACCAGCACCATGTCCGGCATTCGCTTCGGTCATCGCAGCCAGTGCCGACATCCAGTCCGTCAGGAACGTCATAGCCGGCATGCCGACATTTTCGGGCAGGGTCGGCAGGTAATGTTCAGGGTCAGACTCTTGCGATGAAGGCGCAGGATCGGTATTTACCGGCGGGTAAAAACCGAACACTGGGTTGCCATGTCTGGCGCGGCTGGCTGGGCGTTCAGTCAACGGTTGGGTGAAAAAACCAAACCAGGAGATAAAGTCGCGCAACACCATTTGCACCTCAAGCACTTGGCGCTCGGCCAGTCGCTCACGGCGGGCGTTAGTCTCAGAGCACTTGGAGACAGCCATGCTCAATTGCTCCAGCACCTGAGCGCGATAAGCGCCCACGATCACTTCAGCCACCACGGCATCCATCAGCTTTTTGTCAAAACCCAATAGCGCAAGCAAACCGGTGTTGTTACTCAGATGACGCAAGTGTGAGATCCACGCGTTAAACGCCGCGCGGGCAAAGCGTTGAGCGCTGTTTTGCGGGCCTTGTGGCTTGGCCAACGGCGCATCTGCTTTCACCGCCTTACCGCTGGCAGGCTCATCGTCATAACCGTCATCGAACGCCCAGCCACTGCTGACCCCCTTAACGGGCGTCACATCTGGCTCGACCTGCTCATCAGGGGCGATAAGTGCTTCGTTATCGTAATCACCACTGAGGTACAGCTCACGTACGGTAGCCACCGGCAATTGCAGATGGCTGATGAGGTCACCTAGTTTCTGGCCGCGCAGACGCAGGCCGGAATAAATCATCTGCGCCTGGGCACGCTTGGCTTCAATAGCGCCATCACCGTCCGGCATGTGCCATTCGGACACGCCTTGAGTCGCGAACGTGGCGAGTAGCTCTTCGAGCCGTTCACGCTGACGCTGGAGTTTGAACGCCAAGCTGGCGACCGCCTTGATACCGCAAATGATACGGCTCATGCCGCCATCACCATCGAGTACCGCCTGCCAAGCTTGAGCGGGCTGATGGAAGTGCCGACGCACTTCGGGCACTTCCTCAAACGCGCTACCGATGTCATCCAGCACCGGTTGATACTCGGGCAGAATCCCGGTTTCGAGCTTGTTGCTGTCGTAGCCAACACACGCGAAATCTTCATGCGGCTTGCGCACTAGGTAGGTGTTGTTAAACGGCTCGCCGTCGGCCCAGTCGTTGAGCCAGTCATGACGGCCAAAACGCTCGGTCATCGCCGACTGGATCATTCCGCCCCAGCTACCGGGGCGCAGGCCCGGTGCCATCTTGACCATCGCGTTGATGCGCAGGTCGAGCATGGTCATGGCCCAGATCAAACCGCTGCTGCGGGTTGCGCGTTCTTTGGGCGTTGCACCTTGGGTGTTTTCAATCCAGCGTGTCAGCACCGGTCCGATTTCGTTGATCTCGATACCTTTGTTCGAGTTGGTGCACAGCACCAGCGCATTCATTTCTTGGTTATCGGTATAACGCTCGAATAAGTACGCCACTTTGCCGCGCAAAATCAGCTGCGACACCGGGTTGTCACCTTCGCGCAAGTCCGGGTCATTGAAGTTGGCAAAATCAACCAGCGACATGCGCCCGCGATACCCAGGAAAGTCGAGCAGATCGACGTCATTCACAATCGGATCTTTGGGGGTTTCAACCAACCGAAAAGTCATCTCCGAGGTCAACGCCGCCAAGTGCGATACCAACACACTGCGAGGTGTTTGCAGTTGGTCGTTATTCAGCGGGCGCACATCAATCGGATGGTCTTTGTCTGTGCCGAAACGGGCCAGAATGTCGACGCTCATGATGCTGTCGCTTTGAACTTCACGGCCCTTTTCATCGAGACGGAAGAGCGCGTGCAGCGGCGCGTAAACGGTGCTTGGTAAACCCAATTGGTGCAGGCTGCCCGCCAGCGAAGCGTAGACGCCTTTTAGCGCGGACTCATTGCCCCATAACAGCGAAAACAGTTGCGTACGCTCTGGCACCGTCAGGCGCGGGGCCAGTTTGAGCACCCGCGGCCAATAGGCGTGATCGAGCAGGCTGACAGCATTGGCAAAACTGGTTTTGAAGTAGTCCCACAGCGACACCACATCGTCGGCGCTGATACCGGGCAACAAAGGCCCGTTTTCACGCCCCTCAAACGGTTTCAATGCCGCCTGAATCACATCATCGGTGATGCGAAACGTGACCCGCGACTGATCAAAGTCCTTAAACCAAGAGTTACCCAACATCTTGATCAAGTCAGCTTCAGCCAACAGCTTCAGCTCGACAGGAAACTGGTCGTCCTGCGAAGGCGTGGCACGTCGGCTGAAACGCGTTACCAGGCCGGTGGCTTCTTTACCGACACCCGCCGGGTTGACGTGTTTCAGGAAGTCGACGCGGCGCCCGCCCATCATCGTTTCAAGGCGCTCGTTCTGACCTGCGGCCAGCGACAAGATCAGGTATGACTTACCCGCTTGCGAGATGCCGAAAAAACCCAGCGTCATTGGTCGGCTTGCCGCCCGCTCATAGTTCGCCGCCTCGTTACGCACGCGGTGCAGGTCGTAAATCAAGTCATCGGCCTGCCCGTCTAGGCTTGGCGCTGTTGCACGCGTTTGCTCAATCCAGTCCAAGGCTTGCGCCGCACCGGCATGAACGGCTGCCCAGCGAGCAGACAATGCTTTTTGTTCCGGGGTCAGGTCGTTCATGAGTGCTTCACTGTTCCGCTGTCTAGCCAATAGGTGTTGTCGCCGAGCCTGGACACCAGCAGGGTGTTTAGTTGCAGGTGGACGTCATTCTTGTCCAGGCGCTCCGCCGTGTTGGAGCTGACACTGCGTATCTCTAACTGATCGCTGACCAGCCCAGCGTTGACGCTCTCTGGGTTTTTGGCGACTTTGAAACGAACGCTGGCCACGGCACCGCTGCCGTCTCGGGTACCGGACGCCATCTTTCGCTTGCCTTCGTCGGTGAAGCTCAAGCTGTAGAGCGGCGAGGCTGCCCAGCGCTCGACGCTCAACTGACGAAAGCCCAAGCGGATGGCTGAAGGCATCGCCAATGCAGGCGTCACCGACTGTTCCTCTTCGCTGTCACCCGCCAACTGGATACAGCCACGCTCAGTACGGATATCACGGAACAGTACGTCGCGATCACGGATGCTATTTTCCAAGTCGATCACCCCAATATGCTTGATGGTCGAGTAAGGAATCAGCTTGTCTGCCCGGAAGTAAAAGCCGTGAACACTATGGTTTGCGCACAGCAGGCAGAGCATCGCGCCCACCGCCGCTGTGCTTTTCGGGTCGTCGATCAGGCCGTTTTTATGAAACGGATACCACCCTCCGGTACGGTAGCTTTGCATCGGTACGATACGACCCGGCACCAGCGGCAGGTTCTGCCGGATAAAACCCTGAATGCCTGGTAGCCGTGAAGGGCGGCCGGTCAGCAGCAAAACGTCGCAAGGGTAATGCGCAATCACTTCGCACAGCGCGCTAAGCGGCTTACCAATGTTCACGCCGCCATTGAGGAACATGTCGTGAATGGCACGCAGATCGAAGGTGATCTTCGTGTCCAATAGGTCAAACACCTCGCCACCGGTATCACGGCGCACCGCCCCGCTGACGTAGTTCAACACGCTGAGGTTAATGTCGCTCTCGGTCAGCAATTGTCGATAGGTGTACGTCACGGGGGAGGTGGGAGCCAACGGGTCAAATTGCTCGTAAGCTTTGAGCAATGCCAGCCCTAGCGGCGTTAATACCTGCAGGTTGAGTTGTTGGCGCAACACCTCGTTTTGGGTACTGATGGTTTCACTGCCGCACAAACGTGACAGCAATGAGTCCGGCGACTCAACCTTGGCGTCTTTGAAGCCGCGCTCAAGGCTGGGCAGCACGACGCTGTGAATCATATCGAGGAGGATGTCATCGCCCGCTATCTTGAAGCTGTCGCGAAACAGTTGCTTGGGGACGATATGCACATTCATGCCGCTCACTGCACGAGCGCCGGGGTCAATTCGGTATTCGGTAATCACCAGATCAGTGGTGCCGCCGCCAATATCAATACTGGCGACGGTAATACGATCGCGCTCAGTTTTGTCAGGCCGGGCGAGGGTGGCAAAAAACTCTTCAGGGTGGCCCGCATAGTTTTCGGCAATTTCGGTATAGAGGTACACCAGTTGCCCACACGAAGCCTCATCCCAGTCGATATTGACCAGCGGCATCGGCGTTGTCGGAGGCGAAGCTTCATCGGTGTAGGGATCTTCGTCGCTGTCGTGCCAGCCCATGCTTTTCCAGACTAAGCCGATGGCTTGCGACATGCGCTTACCCAAAATGCTGCGCTCAGCTTGTGGCATCCCTGGCGGCACGGTGAGGGTGATGCTGTTGAGCTGACGCGGGATCCCGGTTTTACCTTGACGCGCACGCTGGGCCGGGCTGTTGATCTGCGCCAAAGCCTGGGTCAAGACTTCGGCCAACATAAAGGTCATCAACGAACTGCGCGAGTAGAGCGCCTTGAAAACCGGAACTTGATCGTCTTCAGGGAGGCTGTACAACGCCTCGCCCATGTTGTTGATCAAGTGCGAGAACGGGGCTGCTGTAGCAGGCGGCTCACTGTCGCTTTTGATGTAGGCGTTATTGAAGCGCCAGCCGTGGTCGTAGGGGTTTTCATCCCACAAGTAACGCTTGGGGCTAGACAGCCCGGTTGAACCTTCCGTGCCCCGGCGCAGGCTGGCTAGACGCCCGGCTTCGTTGCCAACACGGGCAATGGTCGGCCACTGAAACGCATCATGGCGCCCGCTTTTGCTCGAAAAGTGATCTTTACCCAGCGACGTTTTCGAGAACTCGACACGGCTTTCAAACGGCTGGTTGTACACATGCTCTGGCGCGAGCAGGTCGCGCAACTCCAGCACGTAGTTATTCTTGAGGCCCATGCGGTCTACGCCTTGGTTCTCAATTAAAATGCCGCAGGTTCGGGAGTTACCGACGTCAAGAATCAGATCAACAGGGATCGGTTTGGTCTGGCTTTTCTCGCCATTGGCGATCACCGTCAGCTCGGGCATAACGATGACCGGTTGTGCGGGTTTTGGACCAATTTGCTCAATCCGCTCCAGCAAACTCAGCACGTTCAAGTAGTGCGCTTGCGGGTGCTTTTCGTCTTCCTGATCTTGCAGCAGGTCGCGGTCGACCCGGATGCTCGCCTCGCGAAACACCTCCACCAGCCATTCCTTAACCCACGGCAAATCTTGGAACCAGCGCATTTGCGCCAGTTTGGTCGCCACCCGAAACGACACGCCGGAGCTGACGTCTTCGTCATTGGGGGCCAGGTAAGCCATGCTCAGTTTTTTGCTGATCACCCGCGTGTCGAGGGCCAGCGTCAGGCGGTGCGTATTGCCATCAATGTCCGGATGCGCAAGCTTGATGAAACGCATCCGCGCCCAGTTGCTCGGGCCTTGGTCAAAGGTGTACGGCGGCATATAGCGAAAGAAGGGTAAGGGCAGCCAAAGGCCATCCAGCAGCGCGAGACTCTTACTGATAGGCAGCCAAAAGTCTGGCTCGGCTTTTTGCCGTCGCTCATGGTCAATGTCGTAGTAGTACGACTCATCGGTGTGCACCTGCAAACGGCACAACACATCTCCATCGACCAGCGTGAACGCGCCGTTGGGGGACGTGATCTGGTCCTGACGGAAGGCGAAGTCCATGAACTGGATGCCCGTATCACTGACCAGTTTTACGACATCTTCAAACTGGGTAACTTCTGGCAACATGTCGAAATCTTCCCGTGCTTATTCGCCCATCTGCCGCATGGAGATGGGGAATTGCTTGTCTTCATAAATTCCGCTGCAGTCGGCAATGCTTTTGGCACCCTGACGGCAATCAACCTTCGGCATTTCGTAGCTGCTGCCGTCGCCACAGGCCGCTTGGCCTTGACTGTTAATGGACAGATTGCCGGCTTGCATGGCCGCCGTAACCGGGCCGGTGCAGTTGACACCGTCGGGCTTGCGCACAACGACTTGGCCTTTACCGTCTTTGAACTGGTACTCCAGTCGTAACGGCTTGCCGGTGGTTTTATCCTGAATTCCTGCTCCTGCGCGAAAGCGTCCATTGAGAAAGTCAGCCTGACCATCAGCCGTATCAGGCGGGATACTCAGCGATTGGCCGGGTACTTCGGGTTTGTCTGGGCCGGGACTCGGGATCGGCGGCGGTGCCGGTGCCGGTTCGGGCGCTGGTTCGGGCTCGGGCTCGGGAGCCGGGGCGGGCAACTTGGGTTCTGGGGGCGCATCACTGTCTGGGTTGGGCACCGGGGCGGGCTTACTGCCATCATCGCCCGACAGCGATCCGCCCCCCATGCCAGACCCCTGACCCGAAGCGCCATCGCCAAAGCCTAATTTGCCCAAAATCGGTTTAAAGACTTGAGGCATCTCAACGCTCGGCCACTGCCAACCGGAGACCGAAGCATCCGGCCGTGTCGCATCCGGCGCGCAGGCGCGCAGCCCAAACAGCAGCAGAAGCAGGAGTAACAGCAAGAGCAACAGCCACAGCAACCAGCGCCACCAAGGACGCTTGACCAAGACAGGCTCGCGCTCAGGTGGCGATGTGGCTAGCGGTGGGGTCACTGGCGCCAGCGGCGGGGCCACGGGCAACTCCGCACGCGGATAAAGGCAATACAGAGGGTCTAGAAAAC
>NZ_LLWH01000012.1 GCF_001411475.1 Pseudomonas endophytica
CCGTTTGTGGTGATGCAAGGCCGTCGTGGCGGCAGCGCTATGGCCGCCGCAGCCGTCAACGCCTTGGCGACGGAGATCGAATGATGGCACAACCAGGACGTTTGATCGGTTTGGGTGTAGGCCCGGGTGATCCCGAGTTGATCACCGTTAAAGCGTTGCGTCTTTTACGCGAGTCGCCGGTGGTGGCGTACTTCGTGGCTAAAGGCAAAAAGGGTAACGCCTTTGGGATCATCGAGGCCCATCTGCAAGACGCGCAAACGCTGATGCCGCTGGTGTATCCGGTGACCACCGAAGTGCTGCCAGAGCCGCTGTCGTATGAACAAGTCATCAGCGATTTCTATGATCAGGCCGCTGTCGAGGTTGCTGAACATCTGCAAGCGGGGCGCGATGTGGCGGTTATCTGCGAGGGTGATCCATTTTTCTATGGCTCGTACATGTACCTGCATGCCCGCTTGGCTGAGCGCTTTAACGCGCAAGTGATTCCAGGTGTGTGCTCGATGCTGGGTGGCGCGTCGGTGCTGGGCGTGCCGCTGGTGTACCGCAACCAGAGCTTGTCGGTACTGTCAGGGGTGTTGCCGCACGATGAGCTCAAGCGTCGTTTGGCGGACACCGATGCGGCGGTGATCATGAAACTGGGTCGTAATTTCCATAAAGTGCGAGAGGTGCTGGCCGAATTGGGGCTGGCCGAGCGCGCGCTGTATGTCGAACGCGCGACCATGAGCAATCAGAAAATCGTACCGCTTAACCAAGTGGACCCCATGTCTTCGCCTTACTTCTCGCTGATTATCGTGCCTGGCGAGCGGTGGCAAGGATGAGCCGCTCAGCACCGGCTATTGTGATTTTAGGCAATGGCAGTTTGGCAACAGCTCGGCGTATTCAGCAGCTCTATCCGAACGCGCTGATCCATGGCTTGGTTGATCGTGTGGAGGGCGCTGATCGCATCTACAGCGATTTTGGCGCAAATCTACGTCAGTTATATCAACAGGACACGCCGATTATTGCGCTGTGCGCGGCCGGCATTGTGATCCGCACATTGGCGCCGGTGTTATTAGAAAAGGGCGTTGAGCCACCGGTGCTGGCGGTTGCTGAAGATGCCAGCGCCGTCGTACCGCTGTTGGGCGGTTTGGGCGGAGTGAATGATCTGGCCCGCGAGATCGCCGCAGGCTTGGGTGTGGCACCGGCCATCACCACCAGCGGTGAACTGCGTTTTGGCACCTGCTTGCTGAACCCTCCCAGCGGCTATGCCTTGGGTGACCTTGAGTTGGGCAAACGCTTTGTGTCCGACTTGCTGGCGGGTGAGTCGGTGCGCATTGAAGGCGAGGCGCCTTGGCTGGCGCACGCGCAACTGCTAGAAAGTGAGCAAGCGCGTTTGGCGATTCACGTGGGCAATAGCGAACGTGAGCCATCGGCGAACGAACTGTTGATCTACCCGCGCACTGTCATGCTCAAAGTCGGGCGTGAAGTATCGGCACAGACCCTGCGTGACGCGTTGCATGAGGCTAAATTAGCCTGGCAGTCGCTGGCATGCGTAGTGGCAGATGACACGCGAATGGCCAGTAGCGGATTACGCGACGCGGTTAACGAGCTGGGCGTACCGCTACGTTTTGTCAGCGCGTCCGAGCCACATACAGCAGGCGTATGGCGGGCGCTTGGCAATGGTCTGAGCGTGAGCGTGGCCGATGTGCCTTTAGACCCTCAGCAGATTGGACGTGCACGGGGCCGCTTGGCGGTGATCGGTCTTGGGCCTGGTGCTGCCGAGTTAATGGTGCCGGCAGTAAAGGCCGAATTGGCGCGGGCCAATGACGTGCTGGGGTACGAGACGTACGTGCGGATGGCTGGCCCGTTTCGTGCCGACCAAGTGCTGCACTGCACTGACAACCGTGAAGAAATGCAACGTGCACGACACGCCTTTGAATTGGCTGTCCAAGGACGATCCGTGGTGGTGGTGTCTTCGGGTGATCCCGGTGTCTTCGCGATGGCCGCCGCAGTGCTTGAGGTGTTGCATGAGTCCACTGATCCGCAGTGGCACAGCGTTGACCTGGAAATCTTACCGGGTGTTTCGGCGTCACTGGCCACCGCGGCCCAAGCGGGTGCGCCTTTGGGGCATGACTTCTGCGTGATGTCGCTTTCGGACAACCTCAAACCTTGGAGCATCATCGAAAAACGCCTAGACCTCGCGTCTCAAGCGGACTTGGCCCTGGCGTTCTACAACCCCATTTCGCGCTCCCGCCCTTGGCAATTGGGTGTAGCGCTCGAAATCGTCGCACGCCACCGTACGCCGCACACCCCGGTGGTGTTAGGGCGTGATATTGGTCGCCCCGGCCAGACACTGAGAGTGACCACTCTGGGTGAACTGACACCGGACCAAGTCGACATGCGCACAATGGTGATTGTGGGGTCGTCCACAACCTGCACCTTCGCGCGCGCTGACGGCCGCGAGTGGGTTTATACGCCGCGGTGGTATGGGCAAAAGCCTTAAGCGCTGCGTTTAGTAACGCTTAACCTAGGGTATGTACGAAATGTTTTCGAGCGAAGGTTAGGCAAGGCGAAAACAGGCGAGGAAGCGGAGTTTACGGGTTGTAAATGAGCATTCCGAGCCTGTTTTCAACGCCGCATAATCGAGCGCAGATACATTTCGTACACAGACTAACAATGGCCCTGATGGGCCATTGTTAGGTTGATAGCGATATTTTAAGCGCCGTAGTGATCAACTAAGAGTGGGGGATTATCAAATACCTCAGTAGGAGAATTCTAACTATCGTGCCTGATTATAGTTATTGGTTAGGTTTTTTTATGATGCATTAATGCATTGAGATTTAATAGGCTTGGGAAAGCAGAAGGGATTAGGTTTTGGCAATATTTGGTATGAGCTTGATCTTTGCAGTGTTGCAACGGAAGGGCTAAGTTTGATTTAGCCGACGAGGAAAGTTCGGTATTAAATCAAACGGAGTGATGAACATGAATTTCGTAAAAGAAGTGTTGCCAACCCCCGAAGAAACAGACCTGTTTTTTAACGCCCTACCTGCTGTCATTCAGCCGAAATTTGCAAAGTTAAAAGTTGAATCTCAGGTGTCGAATGTCAGCACTGAGGAAGAGGCTTTTATAGGGGCTACGTCCCCGATTGTTATTGCGTTTGCTGACGGTGTTTCTCCTGAAAATAGAAGTGCTGTTATGAACAGTACGCAATTCGCGGAAAAGGTTGCAGACTCGGTGGCCTCTCGCAAGACGGAAGCCCTTGAGTGGTATGAGGCCTATGGGAAGGCTATCAGCAATTGCGGTTGGTTTTCCACCAGCTTTGTATTTGTTGGCCATGACACGTCTAAAGTTAATGTGACGATGGATAGCCTGGTATTGGATATCATCGCGCAGGTAGCGGGATTCAATGCGGCGGCGATCTTGCCATTATTGAAAAATGTGTTTGATACGATTAAAAGCAGTAATGAGCTTATTACGCTGTTTGATAACAACAGTAAAGGCGATCGCGTCGGCAGTTTCCAAATTGTACCGTGTCTGGAGTCTGCCAAAGGTATTCCTGTCACCGTCTTTGCCGGTTTGGAGTGTGAGTTTAATTCGATTGAAGGTGGTGCTTGGTTCTGGAAGTGGAAGTGCTCTAATCTGAAAGTTAAAAAAGCAGCGACCATGATTAATCTAAATATGGACAGCTATAAACGCGCTGAGTCCAGGATTTTAGATTATCTTGGGCAAGGGCAGGATGATTTCTTTTTGTCGCTTAAAAAGACACCTAAGAAATAAAATGCCGGATGGTTTTTGAATAGTTATCTTGTAATTATGGCCACTTGGGCGGCGCTCTAAAAGCGTCGCTGCTTACAGGCAAGTCAATGATGGAGTGTTAAGTTATGCTTGAATATGAATTTGAAGTCGTTTCTGGGCAATTGATTCTATTACCCAAAACATTACCCGAGCAGATTAAAAA
The DNA here is from genome assembly GCF_001411475.1 of Pseudomonas endophytica. GTDB lineage: Bacteria > Pseudomonadota > Gammaproteobacteria > Pseudomonadales > Pseudomonadaceae > Aquipseudomonas > Aquipseudomonas endophytica. The sequence continues at coordinate 3,935 of NZ_LLWH01000012.1, forward strand.
AGATATTTTGCATACGCAATTGTTTGCGCAGACTTACGCAAGCGTCGGTGCTGACAGGTTTTCTGATGCAAGGGAATGGGACAAACGCCAAACCACCGCGAGGTCTGAGTTGATGTGGACCACACAGTTCACACTGGCTACGCATTCAGAACCTGCAGACGAAGTAACAATCAATCTGACAACGCTAATTCTAAATCAGTTAGCGCGTGCTCCATTTGCTAATTCACCTGTGATGGGAGAGGCCATCAAGTGTGGTTTAAAAGCGTTGGTTGCTCCTTCCCCGGCACACAAAGTTTTCTTTGAAGAGATAATCAAGGTGACCCCTGCTAATTCATCATCGCCAGCGGGAGCGCTTTCAGAAATTTCCTTCCAAGTAAGTGTTGTCAGCCCTGTAGCACACATGATTGATATTCAGATCGGCTTTAGCGTGAGGACGTTATTGGACGAACACGTGTTCGAGGCTGTGTTAACAGGCAAGGATGTGGTCGGGCCGTTATCGTTGTCAGTGTCGGAGTATGAGTTAGACACACTGGGGTTCGAGCGAATCAGAGATAAAGTTGTGGGTAACCTTGATGGAGCCGAAAAAAATCTGATTGTGGGTCTCGAGCCGCTAGCTCCTGTTGTCATCACGGGCCCTTAAACGTTTCAGTTCATAAGCAGCAAACGCCATCGGATGGCATCAGCACAAGGAGTGTATCGTGGGCCTTATCGTATTGTTGTCCAGTCATACCGAATTCTCCTGCTCTAGGTCATTAAACGCTACGTTTGGGAGAGTGTGAGATGAGTAATCGAACACTTATTGCCGGTAATAGTTTGGTGTCATTTGCGCCAGGCCTTGAGGCTAGAGATCAAGAAGACATTGCGAACAGCATTGCACTGGCAGAACTCTGCGCCGATAAGCGATTTAATCGCTTTCGCCAAATAAAAGACTGGTATGAAGCCTTCCTTGATAAGTTGATAGACGTCGGCTGGGAGATGGACCACGAGTTGCTAGACGCCGAAATACCTGAAAAAAAGGTTTTCTTTGATTTGGAAGAGGCTGTACTGCATCACCTGCAGGGCATAAAACAAGCATCACTGAGAAAAGTGCTAAAAGAGTCAATTGAAGCACTACGGCTGGACTCGGTTGCTCAGAATATTTTTGAAACGCGTAACCGAGAAGGGACCTTTGCTTACTATCAGTTCGTGCCGTGCGAAACGCGTCATGAGCTAGGCAGCTACATCTACTTGACTGCCATGCAGGTCACTACCCGGCTGGATGTCGAAAATATACTGTTCGAGGGCCGTACTATCCGTAAAACGGATGCGCTTGATGTGGGGATAGGATGGTCTGCGTTTTATCTTGATCGCAAAGATTACGACAGATTTCGAGACGATGTTTTAAGCCAGTTAGAAGATCTGCGAGCAGACTTTTTCAGATTACTTCGTCACTAAAAAAAGCCTTTAATCCTTGAGCGGTACAGGGATTTACCGCTCAAGAGACCAAATATCCTCTTATCCCGGTAAAGATGATCTGTGCCGCCAACGCGCACACGAACAACCCCATAAGACGACTAATAATCTGCAACCCTTGCTCGCCGACAATGCGTTCGATCCGGTTGGACAGGTATAACACCAAGCCAACGGTCAGGCTGGCCATGACAATACTGCTGATCGCCATCAGCTTGTCATCCCAGTGAGGTTGACTGACGCCCATCACCAGTAGCGCACCAATGGTGCCAGGGCCAACGGTAATCGGAATGGTCAACGGCACAATGGTGACGTCCTGTTGAACGTTATCGCTCTGTACGGCTGACTTACCTTGGGCCATGCCCAGTGCCGAGATGAACAGCACGCTGCCGGCGCCAATTCTAAAAGCATCCACCGTGATGCCAAAAACGCTGAAAATCACCCGACCAAACAAGTAAAGCAACACGCTTGAGATCACTGTTGCTAGCGCTACTTTCCACGCGAGGCGGCCACGCTCTTTGCTCGAGTAACCGCGTGTCAGGCTTATAAAACACGACAGCACGAAGAACGGGCTATAAAGCACCAACATCTTCAAGTACACACTGAACAAAACATGCAGCATGGTCTGGGCTCATTTCAGAGGAGGTCAAGCAAAGTCTATCAGGGGTTTTGTGGTCTGCGCGGCAAAGCATTTGTGTCAGTGGGGCAAGCCCGCGCCCAAGTCTTCTAGGCACCTTTAAGAAGGATGTACTTGAGATTGACGCAGCTCACGCTGTGCCACCCAAAACTCGACCAACTCACGCAGTTGTGACAGTTCGACAGGCTTGGCCATGTGGCCGTCCATGCCGGCTTGTCGAGCGCGCTCCTTGTGCACGGACAAGATATGCGCCGTTAATGCGACCACTGGAGTCCTGACGCGCTGATGGCTAACTTCCCAGACACGCAACTGCTCAGTGGCTGAAAAACCATCCAGAATGGGCATTTCGCAATCCATGAGCACCAAGTCATAACGCTGTGCTTTCATGGCGTGTAATGCTTCTTCACCGTTAGCGGCTGTGTCTGGGAACAGGTTGAGTTTACTCAACATGCCACGAATGACCTTGGTCGAAATGGTGTTGTCTTCAGCCACCAAAATACGAAAGTCAGTGGGTACGGTTAGGGGAGGGGATGGCACATTGCTCAGCGCTGGAGGAGGAGCAAGCCCATTGTTGCGTTGGGTTAACTCGTCGGCCAAGGTCGTTTTAAGGGTATAGCCCGCCACCGGTTTGGCCAAAATGCGCTTGATGCCGCTGTTGCGGGCAATGATCTTGCTCGGCGCGTTGCTGATGCCCGTTAGCATCACCAGCAGAATGTCGTGATTCAGGCTTGGATCTTCTTTGATTTTGGCGGCCAATTGCATACCGGTCATGCCGGGCATGTTCTGATCCAGCAACACAATATCGAAGTAGTCACGCAAGTGCGCCTTGGTTCGCAACAAGGCCAACGCCTCTTTGCCCGAGGCGGCTGCACTGACATTCAAGCCCCACGCCGAGCACTGCTGCACGAGTACCTTGCGGCAGGTGTCGTTGTCATCCACAACCAGTACGCGAGCGCCTTTTAACGGGCTGTCCAGGTCTGAGGTTGGATGCTCAAGCAGTTGAGGAGCCATGGGCAGGGTCAGCCAGAAGTTATTGCCTTTGGTTTGGCCTGTCTTGATCCCGAATTCGCCGCCCATAAGGTTGATTAATTCACGCGCAATCACGAGCCCCAAATGCCCACCCAAGCGGGTCGCTGCGAGGAAGTTTTTACTGTGTAGCTCGGCGTGTAACAGAGCCTCTCGTTCTTGCTCATCCATCGGTTGCCCTGAGTCTTGAACCGCTATACGCAGGCGTGGCGAGTCACTGCGTTCCTCGAGCGCGACCACGATCAGGATCTCGCCTTCATCGGTTTTTTTCAGGGCGCTTTCGAGCAGGCTCAGCAGCGCTTGTCGCAAGCGCGTAGGGTCACCGCTGATCACGCGCGGCACTTGTGGCTGGATGAAGCTGATGAGTTCGACGTTTTGTTGTTCGGCCTTGGTGCGGAATATACCTAGGCAGTCATCAATCAGCGCATTGAGGTCGAATTGAACATCATCGAGTTCGATCTGCCCCGACTCCAGTTTGGAGATGTCGAGGATCTCATTGATAAGCGTCAGAAGCTCATTACCAGCGCTGTGGATGGTTTGTACGTAATCGCGTTGTTTGACTGACAGTGGCGTCCCGAGCAATAACTCAGTCATGCCCAGTACGCCGTTCATCGGCGTACGAATCTCATGGCTGATTTTGGACAAAAACTCGGCTTTGGCATTGACCTCGGCATTACTGGCGGCCAAGTCACAGCTAAGGTTGAGCTGAGCTTCGGTGATGCTACGTGTCCGCTCGCTTACTGCTATACCCATCAGCAAGCCGCTGACGCACACCACAGCCATCAGGGCCAGTACCAGCTCTTGTGGAGCGATCAGGGTCAACCCCAAGAGCGCGGGGAGAATTAGCAGAGTACCAATGTTGAAAATGACCATTGCACATACAAACAGGCGAGCCGGTCGATAGCCTTGTTGCCAGTGGTAACCTGCCACCAGCAGGATGTTCAAACTGGTGAGTGCGACCAGTAAGTAGGTCGTCAAATTCAGCGGCAGACTGTTGAAAAAAAGCAGCAGCAGACCACAAAGGCCCACGATCAGTATGTTGAGCAGAAGCAGTTTATGCAGTGGATGCGGCCCGCGGCGGGAGAAGAAACTGTAGGTAAACATCAATCCGCAAGGTGCAGTGAGTATTAGCGCCAGATAGGCGCCGGGAGTTTGCAGGTTATGCCACTGCGGGATCCAAGGGCCGAGCACATTTAAAAATAACGCCGAACTAGACAGAAGCAGGGTTTCGCAAAGCGCGAGCCATAAGCTGCTGACCGAGCGCGAAAAAATAAAGCGGATCAGGTTGTGCAGTACCAGCATCATCAGGCCGCCCAGCAGCAACCCGTAGAGCACACTTGTACCTTGATCGGCGGCAAGTGCGACGGCAGTGCTAAGGGTGATATGCGGTTGCAGTTGGTGCTCAGACACCATCCGCAAGTAGACCGTTAAAGGCGTATCTATTTGGGGTAACGGCAATAGGTAATCGCTGCTCAACAGCGGTTTATCGCTTGGCGGCAGGGCATTGCCGGTGGAAACTTCGGAGATCAGCCTGTTTTCGTCGAGGACGTACAAGTCCAAGTGTGAGAGGTCTGGGGCGAAAACGCGCAGGACTTGCTCATGCTTGTCGGGTTGTAATCGAAACTTTAGCCAGAGGGCTTCGCCGGGCTCGGCAGCCACCATATTTTCAAGTTCTATGGGGATGAACTGGCTGTTCATTCGTTCTGAGCGAATATCGCTCAGTTGCAGGTCGCCTTGAGGATCGGACAACAAAGACCAGCTTGTACCTGATGCGGCATGAGCCGGCATCAGGCAGAGCCAGGTTGTCAGCAGACTGACGGTAATTCCTATGGCGATCCTGAGCCAGCGCACGATGAAATCCCTTCGTAGTGTGTTACAAGGCGGTCACTATGCGCGGCGCTGGAATAGTTAGGCAAGGATGATTCATCCCTGTCTATTCGTAAGAATAGAGCTATTTCTGTGGCTCACCGCGTTCGCGTGCAATGGCTCGGTAACCGATGTCGTTACGGTAGAAGCAGCCGTCCCACTCGATGGCCTTGGCCAATGTGTAAGCTTGTTTTTGTGCCGCCTCCACGGTGTCACCCATTGCTGTTGCGCAGAGCACGCGACCACCTGAGGTTACGACTTCGCCAGTGGCGTTGAGCGCGGTGCCCGCATGGAACACTTTGCCTTCCAGTTGTGCCGCAGTGTCCAGCCCGTTGATAACAGAGCCTGTAGTGTAGTCTGCCGGATAACCGCCTGCTGCCATGACAATGCCCAAACTGGGACGTGGATCCCATTGAGCTTCAACTTTATCCAGCGCTTGAGCCAGAGCGGCTTCAACCAGCAGTACCAGACTCGATTGCAGACGCAGCATCACCGGCTGAGTTTCCGGGTCGCCGAAGCGGCAGTTGAACTCGATGACTTTAGGGTTGCCGGCTTTGTCGATCATCAGGCCTGCGTACAGGAAACCGGTGTAGACGTTACCTTCTTCGGCCATGCCGCGAACGGTTGGCCAGATAACCAGGTCCATCACGCGCTGGTGTACTTGCGCAGTGACCACTGGCGCCGGGGAGTAAGCACCCATGCCGCCGGTGTTCGGGCCGGTGTCTGCGTCGCCCACACGTTTGTGGTCTTGGCTGGTGGCCATCGGCAGGACGTTCTTGCCATCGACCATGACGATGAAACTGGCTTCTTCGCCGTCGAGGAATTCTTCGATTACCACGCGCGAACCGGCTTCGCCAAACGCATTGCCGGCGAGCATGTCGCGCACGGCATCTTCTGCTTCAGTCAGGGTCATGGCGACGATCACGCCTTTGCCCGCTGCCAGGCCGTCAGCCTTGATCACGATAGGCGCGCCTACTTTTTGTAGGTAAGCCAGTGCCGGTTCGATCTCCGTGAAGTTCTGATAGTCAGCAGTCGGGATCTTATGACGCGCCAAAAAGTCTTTGGTGAATGCTTTCGAGCCTTCCAACTGAGCCGCGCCAGCGGTAGGGCCGAAGCAGTCCAGACCACGCGAGCGGAACAGGTCAACCACGCCAGCAACCAAAGGTACTTCAGGGCCAACAATGGTCAGGGAAACATTCTTTTCGGCAAAGTCTGCTAGTTGCTCAAGAGCCAATACGTCGATGTCGACGTTCTCGCACTTGGCTTCAATGGCTGTGCCAGCGTTGCCTGGGGCAACGAACACTTTAGCAACACGCGGGTCCTGAGCGACTTTCCAAGCCAGTGCGTGTTCACGGCCACCGCTGCCAATGATCAAAACATTCATTTCAAAAACCTCGGATGACGCTGAATTCTGTTTAGAACCTAAAGCGTTTAACGCTTCAGGAGGTTGTAATGAAGCCGGTAGATGCAAGGCAGAGCCGACCTCGATGAGCGGAGTTGCCTTTTGGCAATGAGCATCATCGAGGTCGGCTGCAACGCAGCAGATACCGGGTTCAGTACGACCGTCGTCTAGTTAGTGACGGAAATGGCGCATGCCGGTGAACACCATCGCTATACCCGCTTCATCGGCGGCGGCGATCACTTCGTTGTCACGCATCGAACCCCCTGGCTGGATAACTGCGGTGATGCCGACCTTGGCTGCGTTGTCGATACCGTCACGGAACGGGAAGAATGCGTCCGATGCCATGACCGCACCCTGAACGTGCAAACCAGCATGCTCTGCCTTGATGGCGGCAATGCGGGCCGAGTTTACGCGGCTCATCTGGCCTGCGCCTACACCGATGGTCTGACGGCCTTTGGCGTAGACGATAGCGTTGGACTTCACGTACTTGGCCACTTTCCAGGCGAAGATCAGGTCGTTGATCTCTTGCTCGGTCGGTGCACGCTTGGTCACCACTTTGAGGTCTTCGCTACCGATCATTTCGATATCACGGCTTTGTACCAGCAAGCCGCCATTCACGCGTTTGAAGTCCCAAGCCGGTGCGCGGTCGGCGCTCCACTGGCCGCAGGCCAGCAAACGCACGTTAGCTTTGGCTGCTACGATGGCGCGAGCTTCTTCGCTAACCGACGGAGCGATGATCACTTCAACGAACTGGCGATCAACGATAGCTTTGGCGGTTTCAGCGTCTAGCTCACGGTTAAAAGCGATGATGCCGCCGAAAGCCGACTCGGTATCCGTTGCGTAAGCCAGTTCGTAGGCCTGGCGAATGCCGCCTTCGTCATCCGGGCTTACGGCAACGCCACACGGGTTGGCGTGCTTGACGATGACGCAGGCGGGTTTAACGAAGCTCTTTACGCATTCCAGCGCGGCGTCGGTGTCGGCCACATTGTTGAATGACAGCTCTTTACCCTGCAACTGAGTCGCGGTGGCGATGCCGACTTCGGCAGGCTTGGTTTCAACATAGAACGCCGCGCTTTGGTGCGGGTTCTCGCCGTAGCGCATTTCTTGCGCCTTGATGAACTGGCTATTAAATGTCCGCGGGAACTGGCTGCGGCCTTCAGTGCTGAGGGTTTCAGCCGTCTGGTTAACCGTGCCCATGTAGTTGGCGATCATGCCGTCGTAGGCGGCAGTGTGTTCAAACGCCTTGAGCATCAGGTCAAAACGCTGTGCGTAGGTCAGGCCGCCTGCTTTGAGGCTTTCCAAGACGTTGGCGTAATCGCTGGCATTGACCACGATAGCCACATCTTTATGGTTTTTAGCAGCAGAGCGCACCATGGTCGGGCCGCCGATGTCGATGTTTTCGATGGCGGTCGGCAGGTCGCAGCCAGGCTTGCTGATGGTGGCTTCGAACGGGTAGAGGTTAACGGCTACCAAGTCGATTGGTTTGATGCCGTGTTCGTTCATGATGTCATCGTCAACACCGCGACGACCGAGGATGCCGCCGTGGATTTTCGGGTGCAGGGTTTTTACCCGACCGTCCATCATTTCCGCGAAACCTGTGTAGTCCGCGACTTCAACGGCAGCAACGCCGTTGTCTTGCAGCAGCTTGAACGTACCACCAGTGGACAGGATCTCGACGCCGAGGGCTTCCAGTTCACGGGCGAAATCAAGGATTCCGGTTTTATCGGAAACGCTGATTAAAGCGCGGCGGATCGGCAGGCGGGTAGTCTGATCGGTCATCTCGATTTCCATCAAAAGCAAAGGAGTCAGCAAAAAAGGCGGCCTGTTTGATTAGGACGCCTTTCAGGTTTGATTGAATGCTTACAGCAGATCGTACTGTTTGAGCTTTTTGCGCAGGGTGCCGCGATTGAGCCCCAGCATCTCGGAAGCCTTGGTCTGGTTGCCCTTGACGTAGTTCATAACGCACTCGAGCAGTGGGGCCTCGACTTCGGAAAGCACCAGGTTGTAGACGTCCGTGACTTCAGCGCCCTCTAGGTGGGCGAAATAATTGTGCAGCGCCTTTTCGACACTCCCGCGAAGGGTCTGACCTTCTTCGCTCGGCGTATTGAGGTGCTGTTTCAAATTGACGTTGTCGCTCACGGGCGTTGTTCCACTCACTAATGTCTCGGTCATCATCGTCATGCGGCCACCCATCCTTCGTCCCCTGTCTCCAGGCTCTTGTGTCGTTCGGCGAAAAACGCCTGAACGTTGGCGCATTGTGCTTCCGTATCTTCTAAACGATTGAAGTGGGCGCGAAACTCCTTGGCGCCCGGCAAGGTTGCGAGATACCAACCGACATGCTTGCGGGCAATACGTACCCCCAATACCTCCCCATAGAAGGCGTGCAGTGCGGCCAAATGCTCTAGCAGAATACGTTCCACTTCACTGATCTTGGGTGCCGGTAATAGCTGACCGGTACGCAGGAAGTGATCGACCTCGCGGAAAATCCAGGGCCGCCCTTGAGCAGCCCGGCCTATTAACAGTCCATCGGCACCGGTGGCTTGCAGCACATGCCGGGCTTTTTGGGGTGAATCAATGTCGCCATTGGCAAACACCGGTATCGACACAGCCTGCTTGATTGCGGCAATCGTGTCGTATTCGGCTTCGCCGGTGTATAGGTCTGCACGGGTTCTGCCATGCACGGCCAAAGCTTGAATTCCGGCCTGTTCGGCAATTTTTGCCACTGTGAGACCGTTTTTGTTCTCACGGTCCCAGCCGGTACGAATCTTTAAGGTGACCGGCACATCTACTGCGGCCACTACGGCCTGCAGGATCTCGTTCACCAAGGCTTCGTCTTTCAATAAAGCAGACCCGGCGGCCTTGTTGCAGACCTTTTTTGCTGGGCAACCCATGTTGATATCAATGATCTGCGCGCCTAGATCCACATTGGCCCTAGCGGCATCTGCAAGCATTTGCGCGTCACCGCCAGCGATCTGTACCGAGCGAGGCTCGGGATCACCGTCGTGAATCATTCGCAGGCGCGATTTGCGACTGTTCCAGAGACTCATGTCACTGGTGACCATTTCCGAAACAACCAACCCCGCACCCATTCGTCGACAAAGCTGACGAAAGGGCTGATCGGTGACGCCCGCCATCGGGGCGAGAATCAAACCGTTTTGCAATATGTATGGGCCGATGCGTACCGCCGACATAGGACTTCCCTGTTGTGGGGCCGGATCTTGGGAGTTCGAAAAAGGGTTGGCATGATACCCGCTCTCGATGACCGGATAAAGACGAAATTGGATGATTTTTGAGCAATAGAGGCTGAAAGCCAGCTGTAAGCTCCACGCCTCAAGCCTCAAGGCGCAGCAAATCTGCTTTTAGCTTCTGAATTGTCGCTTGAAGCTTGTCGCTAAAAGCGCAACGCGTTTATTCCGGGGAATGAAAACTCAGGCTGTAATTCACCGCTTTTGGTCCCGGATCGAGGATGTCGAGGGCAATGTGGATGGGTGTTTGCGGTGGCATTTCTGACGTGCTAGCCAAATCGCCGCTTAGGTATTCGCCAGGCTTGAAACGGCGGCTGGCGATCATTTTGCCGTTCAGGTCGGCAAAGCGCAGTTCTAATAGCGGGAACGGCTGGGAAAACGGTGCGCGGTTATAGAGAATCGCATCCACCACCAGCGCCCCCGCGAACTCTGGATGGCTTCGCACCACTAAATTGCTGCTTTTGATGCGATCTATGTCGACCTTAGAAGGAACAGTGCAACCAATGTGCGGGCACATTTGCTGGAAGATGGGGCGGTATTGGTCCTGGCGAGCCAACTCATCGAAATGATTGGCAATGTACTGCCCTGCCAGTGCTGCTGCGGCCAATAGGATCAGTAGCGTCCAGAGCAAACGCTTGCCCCAAGGCGTAGAACGTTTTTGCCAGTCCAAGTGCAACGGGTCGTCCACGAGGTCCAGTAGCACGTCTTCGCGCACTGCCGGCTCGCTGCGCTTGCGCTTGTTTTTGACCGGCAGCGTGGGAGCCGCAGGCTCAGGGTCCTCGTCGTCATCAATGGCCGACAAAGGCCCGCCGCGAAACTCAGGCTCATCATCTTTAGTGAGCTTGATGGGCGGAGTATCGTCGGGTTCGTCGATATCCAGCGACACAGACGGCTCGGTGCGCCCGGTTT
>NZ_LLWH01000013.1 GCF_001411475.1 Pseudomonas endophytica
GGTGTACCGGGGTCTTGCCGCCTCGGCCTTTGCCGGCCAGTTCGTTAGCGCGGCCTGCAATCACTTCGTTCGCGTTCATGTTGCTTTGGGTGCCACTGCCGGTTTGCCACACGACCAACGGAAATTGATCGTCGTGCTGGCCGTCAAGGACTTCATCGGCAGCCTGTTCAATCAGGCGTGCGATGTCGGCAGGCAAGTCGCCATTACGGTCGTTAACGCGAGCGGCGGCTTTTTTGATCAGCACCAGTGCATGCAGTATGGCCAGCGGCATTTTCTCGTTGCCAATGGCAAAGTTGATCAGCGAGCGCTGTGTCTGAGCACCCCAGTAAGCCTCATCCGGTACGTTCACTTCACCCAGGCTGTCGGTCTCGATGCGGCTCATCAGGTCGTTCTCCTAAAGGTTGATCAGTCAGCTTAGGCGCTCAATTGCCACCATGAGTTCAAACTTTAGTTTTATTGGCTTTTGTCGGGTTGCTGAGAACCACTATCAGTCTCGGGGTTGAGTGACACACTTTGTTAGGCGCAGAATGGTCGCCCCTGGGGTACGACCTCGCTCGCTAGATAAAGGAAACTCGATGACTCGTCTTCGCGCCATCTGTGCTGCAGTTGCTCTGGTATGCGCCAGCGGCCAAGTATTCGCCGACGCTGCCAGCCACGCTGCCAGTGCTGAAACGTTCCTCAAGCTGGCACATGCCGACAAACTGGGGACGCCGGTGTACATGCAAGTGCAGCAAATGTTTGCTCAGCGTTTTGAGCAAACCAAAGCGCCTGCTTCGAAAAAAGCGTTGCTGGAAACCTATCAGGCCAAAGCCAACACTGCCCTGGATCAAGCCATTGGCTGGAACAAGCTCAAGCCAGATATGGTCAAGCTGTACACCGCCAACTTCAGCGAGTCCGAGCTTAAAGATCTGGTGAAGTTCTACCAGTCGCCATTGGGTAAGAAAGTCTTGGAAAAAATGCCGCAACTGACTCAACAGTCTGCGCAAATGACTCAGGCCAAGCTGGAAAGCGCAGTGCCTGTGGTCAACAAGCTGTTGGAAGACATGACAGCCGAACTGACACCGGCAGCCCCTGCCAAGAAGAAGTAATCGGAGTCTGAATGAGCATGCAGCAACGTATTGAATCGACGCTGAACGCGTTGCAACCCGAGCATCTGAGCGTGCTAGATGAAAGCCATATGCACAGTCGCGGGTTGCAGACGCACTTTAAAGCTGTGGTGGTTAGCGAGCAGTTCGCCGGGCTCAACCGCGTTAAGCGCCACCAGAAGGTCTACGCTACGTTGGGTGATCTGATGGGCGAGTTCCATGCGTTAGCCTTGCACACGTATACGCCTGAGGAATGGGCGAAAATTGGCACAGCCCCGGCCTCGCCGACCTGTGCTGGCGGATCTCACTGAGTTGGCTTCCTAAGCTGGCTTTTTGCTAGAATCCGCTGCGCGCCGCTTAGTCGGCGCGTTTTTTTTGCATCCGGTTCACCCTTTACGAGGGTAGCCACCTGGAGAGATTCACCATGACTGCGTCAATTGTTGTAGCGGCATTGTATAAATTCGTCACCTTGGAAGATTACGTCGAATTGCGCGAACCCTTGCTCAAGGCAATGGTAGATAACGGCATCAAAGGCACGTTGTTGATCGCAGAAGAAGGCATCAATGGCACTGTTTCGGGGAGCCGAGAAGGGGTTGATGGGCTGTTGGCGTGGCTGAAGAACGATCCACGCATGATCGACATTGATCACAAAGAATCCTACTGCGATGACCAGCCGTTCTATCGGACCAAGGTCAAACTGAAAAAAGAAATCGTGACCCTCGGCGTTGAAGGCGTAGACCCGAACAAAGCCGTCGGAACCTATGTCGACCCCGAGAACTGGAACGCATTGATCAGCGATCCCGAGGTTTTGTTGATTGATACCCGTAATGATTACGAGGTTTCGATTGGCACCTTTGAAGGCGCGATCGACCCCAAAACCACGAGTTTTCGTGAGTTTCCTGACTACATCAAAGCTAATTTCGACCCAGCCGTGCACAAAAAAGTCGCGATGTTCTGCACGGGCGGCATTCGTTGTGAGAAGGCGTCGAGCTATATGCTCAGCCAAGGGTTTGATGAGGTCTATCATCTTAAAGGCGGTATTTTGAAGTACCTCGAAGAGGTGCCACAGCCAGAGTCCAAGTGGCAAGGTGACTGCTTTGTGTTCGATAACCGCGTGACGGTGCGCCACGACTTGAGCGAAGGTGAGTACGATCAGTGTCACGCCTGCCGGACACCGATTAATGCCGCCGACCGTGAATCCGAGCACTATCAGCCGGGCATCAGTTGCCCGCATTGCTGGGACAAACTGAGCGAGAAAACCCGCCGCAGTGCGATTGATCGTCAAAAACAGATTGAGCTGGCCAAAGCCCGCAATCAGCCACACCCGATTGGTCATAACTACCGTAAATCTGCTGAGGCCTAATATGTCTGCGCGCCTGCTCTATGTAATGGACCCGATGTGTTCATGGTGTTGGGGGTTTGCGCCTACCGCTCAAGCACTGATTGAGCAGGCGCAGGCTTCAGGTGTGCAACTGCACTTGGTGTTGGGCGGTTTGCGCACTGGCAGCGGTGCAGCACTTGAGCCGTCCACGCGGCGCTATATTCTTGAGCATTGGCAAGCGGTAGCCGACGCCACCGGGCAGCCATTCCAATTTGAAGGTGCTTTGCCTGACGGATTTGTCTACGACTGTGAGCCCGCCTGCCGCGCAGTCGTGGCCGCGCGCAGTTTGGCGCCGGACTGCGCTTGGGAATTGGTAAAGCTCATTCAGCATGGGTTTTATGCCGAGGGCCGTGACGTGACTCAAACCAGCGTTCTGCTTGAGTTAGCCGAGCAAGCCGGGTTGTCACGGGTTGAATTTGCGGCGGCATTTGACAGCGTCGAGCAGCAGGTGGCGACCGCCGCGGACTTCACGTGGGTTCAAGATTTGGGCATTGCCGGGTTCCCTACCTTGCTTGCCGAGCATAATGGCCAATTGGCCTTGCTGACCAATGGCTATCAGCCGCTTGAGCCATTGTCTGATCTGCTGGGCCGCTGGCTAGAACGTGCAGCGAGTGCGTGATTCTGAGGTTGAGCCGTCCACGACCCACACGCCAGATCGTCTGGGCTGGGCTGATATTCGTCGTTTGGCCCTGCGTCATAAAAAAGCGCTGTGGACAGCCAACGGCGTAGCGGTGCTGGCCACACTTTGCAGTGTGCCCATTCCGTTGTTATTGCCGTTGTTGGTCGACGAAGTGTTGCTGGGGCATGGCGACTCGGCGTTGAAAGTGATGAACCACTGGTTGCCAAATGCTTGGCAGACATCGGTGGGCTATATCGGATTGATGCTGGCGGTGACGTTGTTGTTGCGCGTTGGCGCGTTGTTATTCAACGTTCTGCAAGCGCGGCTGTTTTCGCGGTTGGCCAAAGACATTGTGTTTCGTATTCGGGTGCGTTTGATTGAGCGTTTGAAGCGCATTTCGCTGGCGGAATACGAAAGCCTAGGCAGTGGCACGGTGACGACACACTTAGTCACCGACCTCGATACCCTCGATAAGTTTGTCGGTGAAACCCTGAGCCGGTTCTTGGTGGCAATGCTCACCCTGTTCGGCACCTCGGCGATTTTGCTGTGGATGAACTGGCAATTGGCGCTGCTGATCCTGTTGTTTAATCCGCTGGTGATTTACGCCACAGTGCAGTTGGGTAAGCGCGTCAAACACCTGAAAAAACTCGAAAACGACAGCACGGGCCGATTTACCCAAGCGTTGACAGAAACCCTGGATGCGATTCAAGAAGTGCGAGCGGGTAACCGCCAAGGTTTTTTCTTGGGGCGTTTGCAGCAGCGAGCCCGTGAAGTCAGGGATTTTGCTTCGGCCTCACAGTGGAAAACCGACGCGTCTAACCGGGCCAGTGGTTTGTTGTTCCAATTCGGTATCGATATTTTCCGCGCTGCGGCGATGTTGACGGTGCTGTTCTCTGATTTGTCGATTGGGCAGATGCTGGCGGTGTTCAGTTATCTCTGGTTCATGATCGGCCCCGTCGAGCAGTTGTTGAATCTGCAATACGCTTTTTATGCAGCGGGCGGTGCCTTAACGCGAATCAACCAATTGCTGGCGCGCGCAGACGAGCCTCATTACCCAGGCGGCGTTAACCCGTTCGCGGGGCGTGAAACAGTGGGTATCGACATTCGCGACCTGAGTTTCAGCTACGGCGAAGAACGGGTTCTGGACAACCTCAATCTAAGTATTGCGCCCGGCGAGAAGGTGGCGATTGTTGGCACCAGCGGCGGCGGTAAAAGTACGTTGGTGCAACTGTTACTAGGGCTATACACCCCGCAGGCCGGAAGCATTTGGTTTGGCGGAGTTAAGCAGTCTGATATTGGCCTTGAAACCACCCGTGAGCACGTGGCGGTGGTGTTGCAACATCCGGCATTGTTCAACGACACGGTGCGCGCCAACTTGACCATGGGTCGTGAGCGAACCGACGAAGCCTGTTGGCGAGCACTGGAAATCGCTCAGCTTGACGGCACCATTCTGACTTTGCCCCAAGGTTTGGACAGCGTAGTGGGGCGCTCTGGCGTGCGTTTGTCGGGCGGTCAGCGTCAACGGTTGGCCATTGCGCGAATGGTATTGGCCGAACCGCGGATTGTGATCCTCGATGAGGCCACCAGCGCCCTTGATGCCGCGACTGAAAACAATTTGCACCGCGCGTTAGAGAAATTCCTAAGCGGGCGTACAACGTTGATCATTGCGCACAGGCTGTCTGCGGTGAAGCAGGCCGACCGGGTACTGGTTTTTGATGGCGGTTGCATTGCTGAAGAAGGCGAGCATCATCAGCTGATTGCTGAAGGCGGCCTTTACGCGCAGTTATATGGTCATTTGCAGCAAAGCTGAGGGCGATAAAAAATTCACCTGATGTGTATTTTGAGTGTTATTTAACGCTCTTAGACATCCCTTATGTCGTAAGTTGACCTAGTCTGAATGCTCTGAGGCTTTTTCTCTGGTGTTCATACCCCAGCTTGATGCAAAGGGAACTCATGAAGCTAAAACCTACGCTTGGGACGCCCCGTCTGCTGGGGATTGTTTGGCCCTTTATTGCGGTTGTACTGTTTCAGGCGTTATTGGGCTGTGTGAGTCTCTATATGCTCTCTGCGGTCAGAGGCTATGTGGCCGGTGAGAGCTTATGGTCCAAGGGGCAGAAAGATGCCATCTACTTTCTGAGTTTGTACGCCGACAACCGTAACCCCTCAGCTTACGAGCAGTATTTGCAGGCCATTTCGGTGCCTCAAGGCGGCCACAAGCTGCGAATAGCACTTGATAAAACGCCGCCGGACATGCAAGCAGCACGCGTAGGCATCTTGCAAGGCGGCAATCGCCCAGAAGATGTGTACGGGCTGATTTGGCTATACAAAAACTTCCGTCATTTTAGCTACATGGATCAGGCCATCCAGAAATGGAGTGTGGGCGATGAATATCTGGATAAGCTCGATAGTCTGGCCCAAGAGATGCATCGACTCATCAGCAGCGACCGAGCCTCAGAAGCCGATGTCGCGAACTGGCGGGCGCAAATCTACGCGATCAATAATGCAGTGACTCCAGCCGCCAAGGCTTTTAGCGAAGCCTTAGGCGAAGCTTCGCGATTTATTTTGAAGTTGTTGGTGATCATCAATCTGGCAATGGCGTTGGGGTTGATTTGCTTAGCATTGTTACGCACACACAAGATCCTAGTTCAGTGCCGTGTATACGCCGAAGCGCTTCAGAGGGAGAAAGAGCGCGTGCAAATCACCCTAGAGTCCATTGGTGATGGCGTTATAAGCACTGATGTCGATGGCGCTATCACCTACATGAATCCTGCAGCAGAACGTTTAACTCACTGGCTGTCTGCGCAGGCTCAAGGCGTACCATTGGGGGCCTTGTTCAAGTTGCTTGACGAAAATCGACCAGATGATGACCTCAGGTTGATTGATCATGTGCTCAATGGGCGTTTGGAAGGCAGCAGCGAGCACTCTGGGTTAATTCAGCGTGTGGATGGCAGCACGGTGGCCGTTACGCTGATGGGCGCGCCGATAGTGCATGCCGGCGAGCCCAGCGGGATGGTGTTGGTGCTGCACGATATGACCCAAGAGCGTCAGTACATCGCCAATTTGTCTTGGCAGGCAACCCACGATGCGCTGACGGGCTTGGCCAACCGACGCGAATTTGAGTATCGCTTGGAGCTGGTGCTACAAAATTTGGCCCGCCATCAGGGGCGGCACGCGCTGATGTTTCTCGATTTAGATCAATTCAAGCTGGTCAATGACACGTGTGGTCATGCCGCCGGTGATGAGTTGCTGCGCCATATTTGTACGTTGCTGCAGTCCGGTTTGCGCGAAGGCGACACGTTGGCGCGACTGGGCGGTGATGAGTTCGGCATCCTGCTGGAAAACTGCCCGGCCGAGATGGCCGAAAAAATTGCCGAAGGATTGCGCCATGCGGTGCAAAGCCTACATTTCGCTTGGAAGGGGCGGCCATTTCTGAACACCATCAGCATTGGCTTGGTGCACATCCATCACCCACCTGTAACGCTTGAGGGGGCTATGCGAGCGGCCGACATGGCGTGTTATATGGCCAAAGAGAAAGGGCGTAACCGGGTGCAGGTTTATCACGAAGACGACACAGAAGTGTCATTGCGCTTTGGTGAAATGACCTGGGTGCAGCGCCTTCACGTGGCCTTGGAAGAAAACCGCTTTTGCCTCTATTCACAAGCCATTGTGCCGCTGGGGCATGTGCAAGAGGGCAGCGGTCATATTGAAATTCTTTTGCGTCTGCAAGATGAAAATGGACGCATGATCATGCCCGACAGCTTCATACCTGCCGCCGAGCGTTATGGCTTGATGAGTTTGATTGACCGTTGGGTGGTTGAGAATGTGTTCAAGGTTATCTCCGAGTGCACGGCTCAGGATGCCGGTCGTGCGATGGAAATGTGCGCCATTAACTTATCGGGCACGACCATCGGTGATGATGAGTTTCTGGCGTTCTTGCACGAACAGTTCGAGTTTTACGGCGTCTCGCCTAAGCAGATTTGCTTTGAGATCACAGAAACCAGTGCTATCGCCAACTTGGGCAGCGCCATTCGTTTCATTAATGAGCTCAAGGCCTTGGGATGTCGTTTCTCCTTGGATGATTTTTGCGCAGGGATGTCTTCATTCGCGTATTTGAAACACCTGCCAGTCGACTTTTTGAAGATTGATGGCAGTTTTGTCAGGGACATGCTTGATGACCCCATTAATAGGGCTATGGTTGAGGTGATCAATCACATTGGGCATGTCATGGGTAAGCGCACGATTGCTGAGTTTGTTGAGTCTTCGCACATTGAGCAGGCACTGACCGAGATCGGCGTTGATTATGCGCAAGGTTACGCGGTCGAACGTCCCCACGAGCTGACCTGTGAAAGTGTATGGTTTCGACCCAAACGGCCCAGCCCTTTGGCGGTGAAATTGCCGGGGGCTTTGCGGTAAGTAGTACGGATTCAGGAAAATCACCCTGTCATAAGGAGCTTGGTAGTGACCGAGACATTCAATCGTACGGGGCCTCTGATGGAGGTCACCAGCTACCCCGCGTGGGCTCAGCAACTGGTCTTGGACTGCAGCGAAAGCAAGCGCCGGGTCGTGGAGCACGAAATCTACAAGCGCATGCGCGATAACACACTGAGCGAAAAGACCCTGCGTATTTTTCTGATCGGTGGCTGGCCAGTGGTCGAACAGTTCTCGCTGTATATGGGCCATAACTTGGGCAAAACCCGGTATGGCCGCCATCCGGGTGAGGACATGGCGCGTCGCTGGCTGATACGCAACATTCGAGTCGAGCTTAACCATGCGGACTATTGGGTGAACTGGGCTCAGGCACATGGTGTGAGCCTTGAAGACATGAATGCACAGGACATCCCGGCACCCTTTCAGGCGCTCAATGACTGGTGTTGGCATAGTTGCGCAACGGAGTCGCTGGCCGTGTCGATGGCCGCCACTAATTACGCTATCGAAGGCGCGGTTGGCGAGTGGGCGGCGGTGGTGTGTTCAACAAGTATTTATGAAGAGTCTTTTCCGCAGGAGGGTCGTAAGCGGGCCATGAAATGGCTGAAGATGCATGCTCAGTACGACGATGAGCATCCTTGGGAGGCATTAGAGATTATCTGCACGTTAGCAGGGATGAACCCCTCCCGTGAGCTGCAAAACGAGTTACGTAAAGCTATTTGCAAGAGCTATGACTACAAGTATTTGTTCCTGCAACACTGCCTTGAGTGCGAAGGTGCCCCCGTGATGCGTGAGCAGTGTGAACTCGCTGAGACCTAATGAGCGGTTATAAAAAACCGGAGGTTGCGCGAGCCCACCTCCGGTTATGGTGGGCGATTTATTGCGCGTTGAACGCCTGACCATTGATCCCTGTGCTGTCCGGGCCCATCAGGTACAGGTACACCGGCATGATGGCTGCGGGCTCTGGATTGTTTTGCGGGTTTTCTGCGGGGTAAGCCTGCGCGCGCATGCTGGTGCGAGTTGCGCCGGGGTTAATGCTGTTGGAGCGTACTGTCGAAACCGTTTCAACTTCGTCGGCCAAGGTTTGCATCAGGCCTTCGGTGGCAAACTTTGATACGCCATAAGCGCCCCAATACGCACGGCCTTTGCGTCCGACGCTGCTGGAGGTAAAGATCACCGAGGCGTCTTGCGACAGCTTGAGTAACGGCAGCAACGTACTGGTCAGCATGAATGTCGCATTCACGTTGATATGCATGACGCGATTAAAGTTGTCGCCGGACAACTGCTCCAGCGGCGTGCGAGGGCCGATGATCGAGGCGTTATGCAGTACCCCGTCAAGGCGGCCGAACTCGCTCTCAATCATCGCGGCCAGTTCATCGTACTGATGCGCTAGGGCGGTTTCTAAGTTGAAAGGGATGACGGCAGGTTTCGATTGCCCTGCGGCCTCGATCTCATCGTAGACCTGACTTAGATTGGCCTCTGTCTTGCCCAGCAGAAGTACGGTCGCTCCGTGCGCGGCATAAGCTTTGGCCGCTGCGGCGCCGATGCCGCGTCCGGCACCCGTCACCAGAATGATGCGACCTTGGAGCAGGTCGGGGCGGGCGGAGTAGTCAAACATAAAGCACCTCAAAAAAAGCCCAAAACATAGGCAGCGACTGCGTGTCAGCAGCTGCACATCGCGTTGTCCAAGACTTTGCGCAGCTCGGTCGGATGATCAACCACAACATCTGCGCCCCAATGGTCCGGGTTGTCGTTGGGGTGGATGTAGCCGTAGCGAACGGCGGCTGTTTTGGTTCCGGCATCGCGCCCCGACTCGATGTCGCGTAGGTCATCGCCGACAAACAGTACGCTGGCCGGGTCAAGGTCGAGCATTTTACAGGCCAGGATCAGCGGCTCCGGGTCGGGCTTGCTATGGGTCACGTGATCGGGGCAGATCAGCAGCGCTGAGCGTTCGGCCAACCCCAGCTGCTCCATGATTGGCTGGGCAAAACGCACCGGCTTATTGGTTACAACGCCCCATAGCAAATGCGCTTTTTCAATATCGGCCAGCAATTCGCCCATGCCGTCAAATAGCCTGCTGTGTACCGCGCAATCACGCTGATAGCGCTCAAGAAATTCAAGGCGCAACGCTTCGAAATCTGCTGATTCAGGTGAGATGTCAAACGTGGCGGCAACCATCGCGCGAGCGCCACCGGAAATTTCATCACGAATCAATTTTTCGGCAATCGGTGGCATGTCACGGTCAGCGCGCATGGCCTGGCAGATGGCAATAAAGTCTGGCGCGGTGTCGAGCAGAGTACCGTCCATGTCAAAAAGAACTGCTCTCAAACGCATGCGTTACTCCTCGCGAAGGGTCTGGATCATGTAGTTGACGTCTACATCGTCGGCCAATTTATAGTGCTTGGTCAGCGGGTTGTAGGTCAGGCCGATGATGTCTTTGACGTTCAGGCCCGCCTGACGACTCCATGCACCCAGTTCGGAAGGGCGGATGAACTTCTTGAAGTCATGGGTGCCACGTGGCATCAGTTTTAGGACGTATTCAGCACCAACAATCGCGAACAGATACGATTTTGGGTTGCGGTTAATGGTCGAAAAGAACACCTGGCCGCCGGGTTTGACCATCTGATAGCAGGCGCGAATCACAGAGGCTGGATCGGGCACGTGTTCAAGCATTTCAAGGCAGGTAACGACGTCGAATTGACCCGGCATTTCGAGTGCCAATGCTTCGGCGGTGGTTTGGCGGTATTCAACATTGACGCCAGACTCTAACTGGTGCAATTGCGCGACAGCCAGCGGCGCCTCGCCCATGTCGATACCTGTGACAGTCGCCCCGCGCTGAGCCATGGACTCGCTGAGGATGCCGCCGCCGCAGCCGACATCGAGTACTTTTTTGCCCGCCAACTGAACGCGTTCGTCAATCCAGTTAACCCGCAGTGGGTTGATGTCGTGCAGCGGTTTGAACTCGCTTTCACGGTCCCACCAACGATGGGCAAGCGCTTCGAATTTGGCGATCTCGGCGTGGTCGACGTTGCTCATGGGTAAATCCTCTAAAGCTTAAAAAACGGGGTAAAACTCAGGACCGCGGCCCTGAGATTTGTCATCAATGAGTATGGCTGTTTATGCGCTCGCCCCAGGCTTTGGCAGTTGCGCACAGTTGTTGTTCATCCAGCCGGGTCAGTTGGCGGTCATCGAGCAATTGTTTGCCGGCAACCCAGACGTGCTTCACGCACTCTCGGCCAGTGGCGTAGATCAACTGTGAGACAGGGTCATAGACCGGTTGCTGGGCGAGGCCGCTTAGGTCAAATGCCACCATGTCAGCCGCTTTGCCGACTTCGATCGAGCCAATTTCATTTTCAAGGCCCAGGGCGCGAGCACCATTGAGCGTTGCCATGCGCAGTGCGCGGTGCGCGTCCAATGCTGTGGCAGAACCCGATACGGCTTTGGCCAATAAAGCGGCGGTGCGGGTTTCACCGAGCAAGTCGAGGTCATTATTGCTGGCCGCCCCGTCGGTGCCAACCGCGACATTGACCCCGGCTTGCCACAGACGCTCTACCGGGCAAAAGCCGCTGGCCAGTTTCAGGTTAGATTCTGGGCAATGGATCACGCTGGAGTTGCTTTCTACTAACAGGCTCAGGTCGTCGTCATTGATTTGAGTCATATGAACAGCCTGGAAACGCGGGCCTAGCAAGCCCAAGCGGGCAAGGCGGGCAACCGGGCGCTCGGCATTGTGTTCGACGGCCTGTTGCACTTCAAAGGCGGTTTCGTGCACGTGCATCTGAACAGCGGCATCGAGTTCGTCAGCCATGACCCGGACTTTCTCGAGGTTTTCGTCACCGACCGTGTAAGGGGCGTGTGGGCCAAAAGCAATCTTGATGCGCGGATGGTGCTTCAGGTCGCCAAACAGCTCTACAGCCTGACGCAGGGATTCGTCGGCGGAGCTTGCGCCCGGAATGGGAAAATCAAGAATAGGGAACGCAATTTGCGCGCGGATGCCACTGTTGTGCACGCGCTCGCTGGCCACCTTCGGAAAAAAATACATGTCGCTGAAACAGGTAATTCCGCCTTTGATCTGCTCGGCAATGGCCAGATCGGTCCCGTCTCGCACAAAAGCTTCATCGACCCACTTGGCTTCGGCTGGCCAAATATGCTGTTCCAGCCATGTCATCAAGGGCAGGTCATCGGCCATGCCTCGGAACAAGGTCATTGCCGCATGGCCGTGAGCATTGATCAGGCCAGGGCTGAGCAAAGTATCGGTAAGCTCGCGGGTTTCTAAAGCCGTATGCTTCACGGTCAGCGCGCGCGGCCCAATGAACACGATGCGCCCGTCGCGGATGCCCACGCCATGATCCTTAAGCACGACTCCGGCGGGTTCTACAGGCACGAGCCAGGTGGGGAGTAGTAATAAGTCGAAGGTCAAGGGCTGGGTTGGCATCAAAAACGGCTTCCAGTGCATTATAAAAAGGACGCGAAGTATACCCGAGCGTGTTCTGGGCGGCCTCGCTATAATCGGCGGTTTTGTAGTTGGGTGATAGGGGAAGTCATGCGCGATCGACTGTTAGCCGCAGAAAAGGTGAAGGCTATTGATTGGCAGGGGCAAGCCCTGCATCTGCTGGATCAGCGCATTTTGCCTTTTGAAGAGCAATGGCTGGCCTATACCACTGCAGACGGTGTTGCTCAGGCCATTCGCGACATGGTGGTGCGCGGCGCGCCGGCGATTGGCATCGCTGCGGCCTATGGTGTTGTGCTGGCTGCGCGTGCTCGTCAGGCGGCAGGCGGTGACTGGGTTGCGGCGCTGGAGCAAGACTTCACTTTGCTCGCGAATTCGCGTCCGACTGCCGTCAACCTGTTCTGGGCACTCAATCGCATGCGCGACCGTTTGGCGCGCTGTCAAGACAGAGCCGACGCGTTACAAACACTGGAAGATGAAGCGATTGCCATCCATGAAAGTGATCGCGAAGCTAATTTGACCATGGCGCAGTTGGGTGTTGATGCTATTCGTCGACATCAGGGTAATGCTCAGACCGTTCTGACCCACTGCAACACCGGCGCGTTGGCCACAGGCGGTTTTGGCACGGCGTTGGGGGTGATCCGTGCCGCATGGCTTGAAGGCATGATCGAGCAAGTGTACGCCGATGAAACCCGGCCTTGGTTGCAAGGCTCTCGCTTAACGGCCTGGGAGTTGGCAAACGAAGGCATTCCGGTCATTTTGAATGTGGACTCGGCAGCCGCCCATATCATGAAAACAAAAGGTGTCACTTGGGTGATTGTGGGGGCTGACCGGATTACCGCCAATGGAGATGTCGCGAATAAAGTCGGCACCTATCAACTGGCGGTCAATGCGATGCATCACGGTGTGCGTTTCATGGTCGTTGCGCCGAGCTCGACCATTGACATGGAATTGGCCAGCGGCGACGACATCCCGATTGAAGAGCGTGCAGGCAGTGAGCTGCTAGAAGTCGGTGGTAAGCGTGTTGGGGCGAACGTTCAGGCGTTTAATCCGGTGTTTGATGTAACACCAGCCGATCTGATTGACATCATCGTGACCGAGAAGGGCATTGTTGAGCGCCCGGACGCCACGAAAATGGCTCAGCTAATGTGCCGTAAGCGGTTGCACTAAAGCAGATACAAGCAACAAGTGGTAACCGGCAAGCACGAAGCGAGGGTTGCGGCACTCTTAATCGTGCTATGCGCTGCACACTTGCAGCTTGTCGCTTGAAGCTTGTAGCTGCGAAGCACGCCAATTGTGATAACATCCGGCGGTTTCCAGGGCGCCCTCAAAGGGTTGCCCTTACTGCGCAAATCCGTAGCTTAACTCGTTGATTTGTCGTAAGTCGTTGCGTGGCACGTGGCCAGCGGCGGCGAGCTTCGTTCGTCCCGAATGGATGTGGCGAAGTTTCACCCGAAAAAGGAATCAGGCTTCTCATGGGCGAACTGGCCAAAGAAATCCTCCCGGTCAATATCGAAGACGAGCTGAAACAGTCCTACCTCGACTACGCAATGAGCGTAATTGTCGGGCGGGCACTGCCTGATGCGCGTGATGGCTTAAAGCCCGTGCACCGGCGTGTGCTGTTTGCGATGAGCGAACTGAGTAACGACTGGAACAAGCCGTACAAGAAATCTGCCCGTGTGGTCGGTGACGTCATCGGTAAGTATCACCCGCATGGTGATACGGCCGTTTACGACACCATCGTTCGAATGGCTCAGCCATTCTCCCTGCGCTACCTGCTGGTAGACGGTCAGGGTAACTTCGGTTCGGTTGACGGCGATAACGCCGCAGCCATGCGATACACCGAAGTGCGCATGACCAAGTTGGCTCACGAGTTGTTGGCCGACTTGCATAAAGAAACTGTGGATTGGGTGCCTAACTATGACGGCACAGAACTAATCCCGGCGGTCATGCCCACGCGTATCCCCAACTTGTTGGTCAACGGTTCCAGCGGCATCGCTGTGGGCATGGCCACCAATATTCCGCCGCACAACCTTGGTGAAGTTATCGACGGCTGTCTGGCGTTGATCGACAACCCGGAACTGAGCGTCGATGAACTGATGCAGTTCATCCCAGGGCCAGACTTCCCAACAGCAGGCATCATCAATGGCCGTGCTGGCATTATCGAAGCCTATCGCACGGGTCGCGGTCGCATTTACATGCGTGCCCGTTCGGTCATCGAAGACATCGACAAGGTCGGCGGTCGTCAGCAGATCGTGATCACCGAGTTGCCTTACCAGCTGAACAAGGCGCGTTTGATCGAGAAGATCGCTGAGCTGGTTAAAGAGAAAAAGCTCGAAGGCATTACTGAGTTGCGTGACGAGTCCGACAAGGACGGCATGCGCGTTGTGATCGAACTGCGTCGCGGTGAAGTGCCGGAGGTTATTCTCAATAACCTTTATGCCCAGACCCAGCTGCAAAGCGTTTTCGGGATCAACATTGTTGCCTTGATCGACGGTCGTCCGCGCATTCTGAACCTCAAAGATCTACTTGAAGCGTTCGTGCGCCACCGCCGTGAAGTGGTTACCCGTCGCACTGTATTTGAACTGCGCAAAGCCCGTGAGCGTGGTCACATCCTTGAAGGTCAGGCCGTTGCCCTCTCTAACATCGACCCCGTTATTGCGCTGATCAAAGCTTCCCCAACGCCGTCTGAAGCCAAAGAAGCGCTGATCAGCACGCCTTGGGAGTCGACAGCGGTTGTGGCAATGGTTGAACGAGCTGGTGCCGACTCATGCCGCCCTGAAAATCTTGACCCTCAGTACGGGCTGCGTGACGGTAAGTACTTCCTGTCGCCAGAGCAGGCTCAAGCCATTCTTGAGCTGCGCTTGCACCGCTTGACCGGCCTTGAGCACGAAAAGCTGCTGGCTGAGTACCAAGAAATTCTGAACCAGATTGGCGAGTTGCTCCGTATCCTGAACAGCGCTGTGCGCTTGATGGAAGTGATTCGCGAAGAGCTGGAAGTGATTCGTGCGGAATACGGCGATGTGCGTCGTACCGAAATCTTGGATCATCGTCTCGACCTGACGCTGGGCGATATGATTCCAGAAGAAGAACGTGTCGTGACTATTTCCCACGGTGGTTATGCCAAGACTCAGCCGTTGGCTGCGTACCAAGCCCAGCGTCGTGGTGGTAAAGGTAAGTCGGCGACGGGTGTGAAGGACGAAGACTACATCGCTCACCTGCTGGTTGCTAACAGCCACACCACGCTGTTGCTGTTCTCCAGCAAAGGCAAAGTGTACTGGCTCAAGACCTACGAAATCCCTGAAGCGTCCCGTGCAGCCCGCGGTCGCCCGCTGGTCAATCTGCTACCGCTGGATGAGGGTGAATACATCACCACCATGCTGCCAGTTGAGGACTACACCGAAGGTCATTTCATCTTCATGGCAACCGCTAACGGCACCGTGAAAAAGACCCCGCTGGAATCCTTCAGCCGTCAACGCAGTGTGGGCCTGATTGCCCTTGAGCTAGACGAAGGCGACGTACTGATCAGCGCTGCAATCACCGATGGTGAGCGCGAAGTCATGTTGTTCTCCGATGGTGGCAAAGTGACCCGCTTTAAAGAGTCCGACGTGCGTGCGATGGGTCGTACTGCTCGTGGTGTGCGGGGTATGCGCCTGCCAGAAGGCCAAAAGCTGATCTCGATGCTGATCCCTGAAGATGGCAGCGAGATCCTCACCGCTTCGGAGCGTGGTTACGGTAAGCGCACGGCCATCAGCGAGTTCCCTGAGTACAAGCGTGGTGGTCAGGGCGTGATCGCCATGGTCAGCAACGAACGCAACGGTCGCCTTGTTGGCGCGGTTCAGGTCCAGGATGGGGAAGAAATCATGCTGATTTCCGACCAAGGGACTTTGGTGCGCACACGTGTTGACGAAGTGTCGAGCCTAGGTCGTAACACCCAGGGCGTTACCCTGATCAAACTAGCCAGCGATGAAAAACTGGTCGGCCTTGAGCGAGTGCAGGAGCCATCGGAAGTCGAAGGCGAAGAGCTCGAAGGTAGTATCGAGGATGGCGTTGAGCTCAAGGGCGAAACCCTTCAAGTTGACCTTGACGACGAACAGCCACTAGAGGCTGACGCTGACGAAGAAGAACCGCGGGAATAAGCGGGCACACAGGGGGGCGGATGAAGATTCGCCCCCTTGTTGTATGTGTTGGAGCTGCGTAGCGTAACGAAGCACCGACTTTTGAGCCACCAACAGGTGCGTACCTAAAAGATCGCCGTCACGCTGTGTTGCGCAGGTCTTATTGATTTATTGCATGACCCACCAAATCAGAGTGAGAGTGGATGTGAGCAAACGAGCCTATAACTTCTGCGCAGGTCCTGCTGCGCTTCCTGAAGCCGTCCTGTTGCGTGCCCAGTCAGAGTTGCTCGACTGGCATGGCAAGGGTCTCTCGGTGATGGAGATGAGCCATCGCAGCGATGAGTTCGTGTCCATTGCAACCAAGGCTGAGCAGGATCTACGTGATCTGCTGTCTATTCCCTCGAATTATAAAGTCCTGTTTTTGCAGGGCGGTGCTAGCCAGCAATTTGCTCAGATTCCGCTGAATCTGCTGCCTGAAAATGGCTCGGCAGACTACATTGATACGGGTATATGGTCGCAAAAAGCCATTGAAGAAGCCTCGCGCTATGGCCATGTCAACGTGGCTGCAAGTGCTAAGAACTATGATTACTTCGCGATTCCTGGCCAGAACGAGTGGAGCCTCTCCAAAGACGCAGCCTATGTTCACTACGCGCCGAACGAAACCATCGGCGGCCTGGAGTTTGACTGGATTCCGCAAACTGGCGACGTCCCGCTGGTAGCTGATATGTCCTCGGATATTCTGTCGCGCCCAGTCGATATTTCTCGTTTTGGCATGATCTACGCTGGCGCCCAGAAAAATATCGGCCCAAGCGGTATCGTGGTTAACATCGTTCGCGAAGACTTGCTGGGGCGCGCACGCTCGTTATGCCCAACCATGCTTAATTACAAGGTCGCAGCCGATAACGGCTCTATGTACAACACGCCGCCGACGCTGGCTTGGTATCTTTCGGGCCTAGTGTTTGAATGGCTGAAAGAGCAGGGCGGGGTTGAGGCGATCGGCAAACTCAATGAAGTTAAAAAGCGCACGTTGTACGACTTCATTGATGCCAGCGGCTTGTATAGCAACCCGATCAACACCACTGATCGCTCCTGGATGAACGTGCCGTTCCGTCTGGCCGATGATCGCCTCGACAAGCCATTCTTGGTAGGTGCTGAGGCTCGCGGTCTATTGAACCTCAAAGGTCATCGCTCTGTAGGCGGTATGCGCGCTTCGATCTATAACGCCGTGGACATTGTCGCAGTGAATGCGTTGGTGGCTTATATGGCAGAGTTCGAGAAGGAGCACGGCTAATGTCCGAGCAAGAACTCAAGGCATTGCGCCTGCGTATCGACAGCCTGGATGAAAAGGTTCTCGAGCTGATCAGTGAGCGTGCCCGCTGCGCGCAAGAAGTTGCCCGCGTCAAAATGGGTTCGCTGGCTGAAGGCGAAGTGCCAGTTTTTTATCGTCCTGAGCGTGAGGCACAGGTACTTAAGCGTGTGATGGAGCGTAATAAGGGGCCGTTAGGCAATGAGGAGATGGCGCGGTTGTTCCGCGAAATCATGTCTTCTTGCCTGGCGCTGGAGCAGCCGCTGAAAGTGGCTTATCTGGGCCCTGAAGGGACCTTCACTCAAGCGGCGGCCATGAAGCATTTTGGTCACGCGGTTATCAGCAAGCCAATGGCTGCGATTGATGAAGTGTTCCGTGAAGTGGCTGCGGGCGCTGTCAACTTTGGTGTTGTGCCGGTGGAAAACTCCACGGAAGGCGCAGTCAATCACACGTTGGACAGCTTCCTTGAGCACGACATGGTGATCTGCGGCGAAGTTGAGCTGCGCATTCATCACCATCTGTTGGTTGGCGAAAACACCAAGACCGACAGCATTAGCCGTATTTACTCGCATGCCCAATCGTTGGCGCAGTGCCGTAAGTGGCTGGATGCGCATTACCCGAATGTTGAACGTGTTGCGGTGTCTAGCAATGCCGAGGCGGCGAAGCGGGTCAAGGGTGAGTGGAACTCGGCGGCGATTGCTGGCGATATGGCGGCAGGTCTGTATGGTCTGACGCGCTTGGCTGAAAAAATCGAAGATCGCCCGGACAACTCGACGCGCTTTTTAATGATTGGCAGTCAAGAGGTCCCGCCGACCGGAGATGACAAAACCTCAATTATCGTGTCGATGAGCAACCGTCCAGGTGCACTGCATGAGCTCTTAGTGCCATTCCATGAGAATGGAATCGACCTCACGCGAATCGAGACGCGTCCTTCGCGTAGCGGTAAGTGGACTTATGTATTCTTCATTGATTTTGCTGGCCATCACCGCGACCCATTGGTCAAAAGTGTACTGGAGCAGATCAGCCAAGAAGCCGTAGCACTGAAGGTGCTGGGCTCCTATCCGAAAGCGGTTCTCTGAGGCGATTCACATGAGCGGTGATTTTCTCGCCCTGGCGCAGCCGGGCGTGCAACAACTTTCGCCATACGTCCCGGGCAAGCCTGTGGACGAGTTGGCGCGTGAGCTGAATATTGATCCGGCGACCATCGTCAAACTGGCCAGCAACGAAAACCCTTTGGGTGCAAGCCCCAAGGCGCTGGCGGCCATTCGTGAAGAACTGGCTGAGCTGACGCGTTATCCAGACGGCAACGGTTTCGCCCTGAAAACCTTGCTGGCTGAGCAAACTGGCGTGCAACTGAATCAAGTGACGCTGGGTAATGGTTCTAACGACATCCTGGAGCTGGTTGCGCGTGCATACCTGGCGCCAGGCCTGAATGCCGTGTTCAGTGAGCATGCGTTCGCGGTGTACCCGATCGTGACCCAGGCCATTGGTGCGACGGCGCATGTCGTTCCGGCCAAAGACTGGGGTCATGACTTGCCGGCCATGCTGGGGGCGATAGACGAGAACACCCGCGTGGTGTTCCTCGCCAACCCGAACAACCCGACCGGCAGCTGGTTCAGCGCCGAAGCGCTCAACGAGTTTTTGCAGGATGTGCCTGAGCGCGTGCTGGTGGTTCTGGACGAGGCGTATATCGAGTACGCAGAAGGCAGTGAATTGCCGGATGGCGTGGAGTTTCTGTCGGCTTACCCTAACTTGCTGGTCTCGCGAACCTTCTCCAAGGCTTATGGCCTGGCTGCATTGCGGGTAGGGTACGGTCTGTCGAGCGCAGTCGTGGCCGACGTGTTGAACCGTGTTCGTCAGCCATTCAACGTCAACAGCCTGGCGCTGGCCGCGGCCTGCGCTGCGCTGCAAGATGCCGACTATCTGGCCGAAAGCCGCCGCCTCAACGAGGCGGGCATGCAGCAGTTGCAAGACGGCTTCCGTGAGTTGGGCTTGCAATGGATTCCATCCAAAGGCAATTTTATTGCGGTGGATCTGGGGCAGGTCGCAGCGCCGGTTTATCAAGGCTTGTTGCGTGAAGGCGTCATTGTGCGTCCGGTGGCCAACTACGGGATGCCGAATCACTTGCGTATCACCATTGGTCTGCCAGCGGAAAACACCCGCTTGCTTGAGGCGCTGGCCAAGGTTCTTGCTCGTGGTTGATGTTATATCGGTGAAACCTGTTGCGCCTATTGTAGGTCGGCTGGTGGTTGTAGGATTGGGCCTGATTGGTGGCTCTTTCGCTAAAGGTATGCGTGAAAGTGGCTTGTGCGCCGAGGTGGTCGGTGTTGATCTGAATCCGAAGTCGCGAGCCCTGGCAGTCGAGCTGGGTGTGGTTGATCGCTGTGAGGCTGATCTGGCGGTGGCTTGCCGTGGCGCCCACGTTATTCAATTGGCCGTGCCAATTCTGGCCATGGAGAAAATGCTCGGCTTATTGGCGGGCATTGATCTGGGTAATGCAGTATTGACCGATGTCGGCAGTGCCAAGGGTAACGTGGTGCGCGCTGCAGCTCAGGCGTTTGGTGCCATGCCGCCGCGCTTCGTACCGGGGCATCCAATTGCCGGGTCTGAGCAAAGCGGTGTCGAGGCTTCAAATGCCAGCCTCTTCGAGCGTCACAAGGTTATTTTGACGCCTGTGGCCGAAACCGATCCTGCTGCGCTGGCTCTGGTCGATACGCTGTGGCGCGCACTGGGTGCGGATGTTGAGCACATGCAGGTCGAACGCCACGACGAAGTCCTCGCTGCAACCAGTCATCTGCCGCACCTTCTGGCGTTTGGGCTGGTCGATTCTCTTGCCAAGCGCAATGAGAATCTGGAGATCTTTCGGTACGCTGCGGGGGGCTTCCGCGATTTCACAAGAATCGCCGGGAGCGACCCGGTAATGTGGCATGACATCTTCCTCGCTAACCGCGAGGCGGTGCTGCGCACATTGGATACATTTCGTAGCGACCTCGACGCCTTGCGCGACGCGGTCGATGCAGGGGACGGGCATCAATTGCTGGGCGTTTTTACCCGCGCCCGGGTTGCTCGAGAGCATTTCAGTAAAATCCTGGCCCGCCGGGCATATGTGGACCCTATGAATTCAAATGATCTGATTTTCCTGGCTGAACCAGGTGGCACTGTAACTGGCCAGATCCGTGTGCCAGGCGACAAATCTATTTCGCACCGCTCGATTATGCTCGGCTCGTTGGCCGAGGGCACGACGCAGGTTGAAGGTTTTCTTGAGGGCGAAGATGCTCTGGCAACGTTGCAAGCGTTTCGTGACATGGGGGTGGTCATTGAAGGGCCGCACCAAGGTCGCGTGACCATTCACGGTGTTGGCCTGCATGGCTTGAAAGCCCCGCCGGGGCCCATCTATCTGGGTAACTCGGGGACATCGATGCGCCTGTTGTCGGGCCTTTTGGCCGCACAGAGCTTTGACACGACGCTGACCGGTGATGCATCGCTGACCAAGCGCCCAATGAACCGTGTGGCTAACCCGCTGCGTGAAATGGGCGCTGTGATTGAAACCGCGGCTGAAGGTCGTCCGCCCATGACCATTCGTGGGGGGCATACGCTCAAGGGCGTTGATTACGCGTTGCCAATGGCCAGTGCTCAAGTCAAGTCCTGCCTGTTGCTGGCCGGTTTGTATGCGCAAGGCAAGACCTCTGTCACTGAGCCAGCACCAACACGTGATCATACCGAGCGCATGTTGCGTGGCTTCGGCTACCCGGTCAGCGTAGAGGGCGCTACGGCGTCGGTCGAGTCAGGGCACAAGCTCACAGCGACGCAAATCGAAGTCCCAGGTGATATTTCTTCGTCGGCGTTCTTCCTGGTGGCGGCCTCTATCGCTGAAGGTTCGGATTTGTTGCTTGAGCATGTTGGCATCAATCCGACTCGTACCGGCGTAATCGACATTTTGCGTTTGATGGGGGCAGACATCAACCTCGAAAACCAGCGCGAAGTAGGCGGCGAGCCGGTAGCGGACTTGCGCGTTCGGGCTGCCAAGCTCAAAGGCATCGACATTCCAGAAGAGCTGGTGCCATTGGCGATTGATGAGTTCCCGGTACTGTTCGTTGCCGCTGCCGTGGCAGAAGGTCGGACTGTTCTGCGCGGCGCTGAAGAGTTACGGGTGAAGGAGTCAGACCGTATTCAGGTGATGGCTGATGGCTTGCTGACGCTGGGCGTAAAGTGCGAGCCGACCCCGGACGGCATCATTATTGAGGGCGGTTCAATCGGTGGCGGTGTAGTTCCTGGCCATGGCGACCACCGTATTGCGATGGCATTCAGTATTGCTTCGTTACGCGCCACGGCGCCCATCCGCATTCATGATTGCGCCAACGTTGCGACGTCGTTCCCGAACTTCCTCACGTTGTGCAAGCAGGTCGGTATTCGTGTGTCAGAGGCGCAGTCGTGATGTCGGTGGCGCCAGTCATCACCATCGACGGACCTAGCGGTTCGGGCAAGGGTACTGTTGCAGGTCGCCTAGCCAAGCATTTGGGCTGGGCATTGCTGGATTCTGGCGCCTTGTACCGCTTGCTGGCATTTGCAGCCGTTAATCATGGTGTAGCGCTTGATAACGAGGCATTACTGAGTCAGTTGGCGGCTCACCTTGACGTGCAGTTCGTCGGGGCGACGGAAGGTCAGTCGGCAACTATCGTGCTCGAAGGTGAAAACGTTACGGACGCAATTCGTAATGAGACGGTTGCAAAGGGTGCATCGCAAGTGGCGGCTCTGCCCGCTGTCCGCGAGGCTTTGCTGCAGCGTCAGCGTGCGTTTCAGGAATTCCCGGGGCTGGTTGCTGACGGTCGTGATATGGGAACAGTGGTTTTTCCTGAGGCGCCACTCAAGATTTTTCTGACGGCCAGCGCCGAGGAGAGGGCCCGCCGCCGTTACTTGCAGTTGAAGGCCAAAGGGGATGATGTTAGTCTCCCGCGTCTGTTGGATGAGATACGTGCCCGTGATAAGCGTGACACGCAGCGTGCAATAGCCCCGCTTAAGCCGGCGGCTGATGCCATACAGCTCGACTCTACTGAGTTATCCATCGAACAGGTGCTAGAACGCATCAAGAGTGAAATCGCCCTGCGCGATCTCGCCGGATGATCAAGAGCGCGTGCAGGAGACCAGAAATAGTCCTGCATGCTTTCTTTTATATGAACGTAACCCACATTGTCTGGAGTGTGGTTGATGGGCGTATTCCTTCGCCCTTGAACAACAGGAATTAAAATGAGCGAAAGCTTTGCAGAACTGTTTGAAGAAAGCCTAAAAACCCTGAATCTTCAGGCTGGCTCGATCATCACCGCTATCATCGTTGATATCGATTACCAAGCTGGTTGGGTTACCGTTCACGCTGGTTTGAAGTCTGAAGGCCTCATCCCGCTGGAGCAGTTCCACAACGACGCTGGCGAACTGAACATCAACATCGGTGATGAAGTTCACGTTGCGCTGGACGCGGTCGAAGACGGCTTTGGCGAAACCAAGCTGTCCCGTGAAAAAGCCAAGCGCGCTGAATGCTGGATCGTTCTGGAAGCAGCCTTCGCAGCTGAAGAAGTGGTTAAGGGCGTTATCAACGGTAAGGTTAAAGGCGGCTTCACTGTCGACGTTAACGGCATCCGTGCGTTCCTGCCAGGTTCTCTGGTTGACGTTCGTCCAGTGCGCGACACCACGCACTTGGAAGGCAAAGAGCTGGAATTCAAGGTCATCAAACTTGACCAGAAGCGCAACAACGTTGTTGTTTCGCGTCGTAGCGTGCTTGAAGCAGAGAACTCGGCTGAGCGTGAAGCTCTGCTGGAATCCCTGCAAGAAGGTCAGCAGGTTAAAGGTATCGTCAAAAACCTCACCGACTACGGCGCATTCGTCGATCTGGGTGGCGTGGATGGCCTGCTGCACATTACCGACATGGCTTGGAAGCGCATTAAGCATCCTTCCGAAATCGTCAACGTTGGCGACGAGATCGATGTCAAGGTTCTGAAGTACGATCGCGAGCGCAACCGTGTTTCCTTGGGCCTGAAGCAACTGGGTGAAGATCCATGGGTTGCTATCAAAGCTCGTTACCCAGAAAGCACTCGCGTTACCGCTCGTGTAACCAACCTGACTGACTACGGCTGCTTCGCTGAGCTGGAAGAAGGCGTTGAAGGTCTGGTACACGTTTCTGAAATGGACTGGACCAACAAAAACATCCACCCTTCGAAAGTCGTACAAGTCGGCGACGAAGTGGAAGTTATGGTTCTGGACATCGACGAAGAGCGTCGTCGTATCTCCTTGGGCATCAAGCAGTGCAAATCTAACCCATGGGAAGATTTCTCTGGCCAGTTCAACAAGGGCGATAAAATCTCCGGCACCATCAAGTCGATCACCGATTTCGGTATCTTCATTGGTCTGGACGGCGGCATCGACGGCCTGGTTCACCTGTCCGACATTTCCTGGAACGAAGTGGGCGAAGAAGCCGTACGTCGTTTCAAGAAGGGCGACGAGCTTGACACCGTAATCCTGTCTGTTGATCCAGAGCGTGAGCGTATCTCCCTGGGTATCAAGCAGCTGGAAAGCGATCCGTTCTCTGAGTACGTACAAGAGAACGACAAAGGCGCAATCGTTAAGGGCATCGTGAAAGAAGTTGACGCTAAAGGCGCCATCATCACCTTGGCCAACGATATCGAAGCGACTCTGAAAGCCTCTGAAATCAGCCGTGACCGCATCGAAGATGCGCGCAACGTTCTGAAAGAAGGCGAAGAAGTAGAAGCCAAGATCATCAGCGTTGATCGCAAAAGCCGCGTAATCCAACTGTCTATCAAGTCGAAAGACGTTGAAGACGAGAAGGAAGCAATCCAGAGCCTGCGTGACAAGCCAGCTACCTCTGAGATCGCTGCTGGTCCGACCACTTTGGGCGACCTGCTGCGTGCACAAATGGAAAAACAGAACTAAGTTCTGATTGACCATAGAAAAAGGGCGACTTAGGTCGCCCTTTTTTGTGCCTGTTATTTGGATTTGATGTGCCTGCATTACTGGTTTGGATAAAGCGTGGTTGTAAGTGTGCCTCAGGCCGTTTGTAGCTATATGCCTGAGCACAGCTGTTCAGGCTATTGCTTAGAGATCTGCGAAGATAAGTCAAGATCTGGGCTGTTCAAATTCTTTCGATCATGCTAAAACCTTTGAAGCGCTGACCTAGCTGCTTGAAAAAGAAGGGAAAAATATGACGAAGTCGGAGTTGATCGAACGAATTGTCACCCATCAAGGGCTGCTCTCATCTAAGGATGTGGAGTTGGCTATCAAGACCATGCTCGAACAAATGTCACAGTGCCTAGCAACCGGAGACCGTATCGAGATCCGTGGCTTTGGTAGCTTTTCGTTGCACTACCGGGCACCGCGGGTAGGCCGCAACCCTAAGACCGGACAATCCGTAAGCCTTGACGGTAAATTTGTTCCTCATTTCAAGCCGGGTAAGGAGCTTCGAGATCGAGTGAACGAAGACGAGGAAGACAACATTTAATCTTTTGGGGAATGGGAGTTACAGATGAGTAGCGTTAAGCGTGCAGTTTTGGTGGCTTTTGCGCTTGTGGTCATTTTTGGAACACTGATTTTTGTTCTCGAAAACCAACAACCAACCTCATTGATTTTTCTAGGGTGGAGTGCACCTGAGTTGCCGGCATCAGTGATCTTTTTAGGCGCCTTGTTGCTTGGCATGCTGATTGGGCCTGCACTAGGCTTTATTGCTTACAAGCGAAAGGCGGCCAGACTGAAGCGCAGCTTGTTGCAATCATAAATAGACTAAAAAATTATTAGTCGCGAGGTGGGGAGACTTCCTGAGTATCGACTGGATTTGCTAGCTCTAGGAAAACTCCTACAGCAAGTGAGGCCGCGTATTCTATGTGCCATTTGGTAATACATGCAGAATGCGGCTAATCCTCGATTGCCAGCTTTTTCCGCGCTCATTCAGGCTCAGATATTTAATGTGCCTGCTAATTAGCAATGAATATTTCTGCAGCCGAGCCCGCAATTTCTCATTGAAGGCAGGCTTTGTTGATGAGCCGTACTCCCCCTATCGCCGAGGCGACTTCACGACGCGAAGTAGACATTCTTGATATTTTCCAGATCATTTGGCAGGGCAAGCATGTTGTCCTAATGCTAGGCGCATTGTTTGGCTTCTCTGCTTTTATGTATGCCAGTCTGGTTTCCTCTGAATATCGAGTGATAAGCGTGCTTCGTCCCGCTGCGCTTAACGAGCTAGACGCGCTCAATCGTTCTGGTGTTTACACACTCTCTCCTATTGAAGCTCTAAAAAAGGTGGGCTCAGCACTTGAGTCTTATGGGGTGCGTTTGGAATTTTTCAAAGCTAATCAGGTACTGTTCAGTCACTTGCAGCGACCGGGTGTTACGCTTGAACAAAGTTTTGAATCGTTCAATAAATCTTCGTTGAAGGTCATCGCGCCTGTAAGCGATAAAGCCGATTCGTTGAGTGCACTTGTCCGGTTGGAGTTGAGGTATCCCGAAGATCTAGACGGGGTACTAATCCTTAATAGCTTCGTTGATTACGCAATTAAGGTTGAACGCGAGCAAATTGAGGCTGACCTCAAAGTCATCATTGATAATAGGCTCGCGGAGCTCAAAGGTAAGATCGACGCTGCTCGCTCCGAATATGACATGGGTATGCAGGCTCGTATTGCGACATTGATAGAAACCGATGATGTAAAGCGTTCTATATTAAAGGATGAGCTCGTCGCCCTGCGTAAGCAGCTTAAAGTAGGGCGTATGGACCGTATTGCTCAATTGTCTGAGGCCATTGGTATTGCTCAATCGCTTGGTATACAAAAACCAACAACGCCTGCGGGCTTAGCAGAAAGCCATCGAGCCGGTGATAGCAGTGTCATATATACCGAGATCAACAATCAGCATATTCCGCTCTATTTTATGGGGGTCGAGACTCTAGAAGCTGAAAGGTCAGCCTTATTAAAGCGTAAAACGGATGACTTTACGGATGGGCGTATCGCCCAGATAGCCCGTGAAATGTTTATGCTTGAAAGCAATCGTGAAGTGGAAGTGCTTAACCAGCGTCAAAATGAAGAGGTCTTCTTGAGCGGAGTTCAACCATTTCGAGCTGATATAGTACGCTTGGGTAATTTGAGTAATCTTGAGATCAGTAATATTCAGTTAGTAACAATTGATCGCAAGGCGCTAGAGCCTTTATCCCCGATAAAGCCTAGGAGAATGTTGCTGTTGATACTGGGAGGATTACTTGGCGTTGGCCTGGGTGCTTTGGTTGTTTTATTGCGTAGCGCAGCTGTGGCACGCAGGGTCAACTTTCAAAGCGTAGAGAGTTCCGCAGCTTAACTGACGACGGCGAGCCTATGACATATCCCACTGTGATGCATCACGGTGCTATTAATGGCGTTACGGGGTCGTGCCATCAGCTGCAGATGACAGGCTCCAGCAGCATCTTGATCGACTGTGGGCTATTCCAGGGTGAGGAGGCACATTCTCAGTCCCCGGGCATCAGTTTCTCGCTAGTGGGTATAAAGGCCCTAGTCATCACACATGTTCATGCCGACCATGTTGGTCGGCTACCTTATTTGCTGGCTGCAGGGTTTAAAGGCCCTATCTTGTGCAGTCAACCGTCAGCAAAATTGCTACCCCTTATCTTGGAAGATGCATTCAAGCTAGAGGTGAGCCGAGAGCCGAAGACAATCGAGCGATATCTACAGCGTGTTAGCCAGCAGATAATTGCGCTGCCTTTTGACCATTGGTTCAGCATCGAACAAACAGAAACCCTTCATTTACGAATTCGTTTACAAAGGGCTGGCCACATACTGGGATCGGCGTATGTGGAGTGTGATCTGAAATATCTAAAAACTGGACTGGCGCGACGGATCGTTTTCTCTGGGGATTTGGGGGCACCGCATACACCTTTTCTACCTGCGCCAAAATCGCCAGAGAGTGCTGATGTACTGATCCTTGAAAGTACTTACGGTGATCGTTTCCACGAAAATCGTCTAACTCGACAAGAACGCCTAGAAAGAGCCATCGACAAGGCTTTATCTGATCACGGAACCTTATTGATTCCAGCGTTCAGTTTGGGTCGCACTCAAGAGTTGCTCTACGAAATCGAAGACATTCTCCATCGGAAGACTTTATCGGAAAGTGTTCGTCCTGCACCTGCTGATAATCAATGTCTACCTATTACTTGGCCCAAAGTACCGGTAATTCTTGACTCCCCATTAGCAAGCCGATTAACCAAGGTCTATCGTGAGTTAGAGGATTACTGGAACGCAGAGGCGAAAATTCGTCTAGGTAATGGCCGCAAGCCCTTGCATTTCGGGCAGCTAATCACTGTTGACAGTCATGCACAGCACATGCAGACCGTTAATTATTTAGCCAGTACTGGCCGACCGGCGATCGTCATCGCTGGGGGAGGCATGTGCTCAAGCGGACGAATTGTTAATTACCTGAAAGCCATGCTGACTGACAAACGGCATAATGTGCTTTTCACTGGCTACCAAGCCAAGGGAACCCTTGGAGCGTTGATACAAAAGTACGGTCCATCAGGTGGTTTTGTTGAATTGAAAGGTGAGCGCTGTATGATCCGTGCAGGCGTTAGCACGTTGGGCGGATATTCTGCCCATGCTGATCAGAAAGACCTGCTTAATTTTGTTTCAGGTATGTCTCAATGGCCTGAAGAAATACGTCTGGTACATGGCGAAGAACAGGCAAGAAGAGCATTGGCAACGGAACTGTTGAGCCTGTACCGAGCTCAAAATAAACGTGTCGATGTACTTGTCCCGTCAGACGTGAAGCCGCTTCTGGGAAGCAAGCTGCGATCATCATAGAACCCAGTTGCTTACCATTCGCATATGAGCGGCAGAATGGTAAACCACGGATGAATCCATTAATGAAGTTCCCATGCACATAACAGACACCACAGTCCCCTGCGAACCCAGCCTGCCGAAATCAGACGACTGGTACCTCGTGCAATGCAAGCCTAGACAAGACGAGCGCGCAGAAGAAAATCTCCAGCGCCAAGGCTACGAATGCTCACGCCCGGTTTGTCGACGCGAAAAGCTACTACGTGGCCAAATGAGCTGCGTGAAAGAGTCATTATTTCCAGGTTATTTGTTTATTCATATGCCTGAAGGCGCCAATTGGGCTCCCTTGCGCTCAACCCGTGGAGTTGCACGGATAGTAGCTTTCGGCGGCCGGCCCTTAGCCGTCTGCGAAGAGTTGATTCTCCAGCTACAGTCTCGTGCAGATACGCACATCATCTCCAAATTTAATGCTGGCGACAAAGTCAGCATTGTCGATCACGGCTTTGCAGGCATTGAGTCTATATTCATGTCTATGGACGGCGAAGAAAGGGTCATTCTGCTCATCAATTTAATGAACCGGCAGCAAAAAATTAGTTTGCCTATAACGAGTATTGCCACGCTGTAGGCTTTCGGAGGCAGTTAATTAGCCCATATAAATGAAAATCGTTCTCAGGAAATCGACGATAAATCCTGGGGCGGTAGCGTGTTTGAATTTCTTACTCCCTCTTTATTCCCATGAAGCCAGAGGGAGCGCACAGCAATCGCTAAGGAAGTACTCGCGACATGACCACCTTCCAACGTAAAGGCATCATCCTCGCTGGCGGTGCTGGTACACGTTTACATCCCCTGACACTAGGGGTGTCAAAGCAGATGTTGCCGATTTATGACAAGCCCATGATTTTTTATCCGCTGTCCGTGCTCATGTTGGCAGGCATCCGCGAAATACTAGTCATCTCAACACCTGAAGATCTGCCTAGCTTTAGAAAACTATTAGGTGATGGTAGTCAGTATGGCATTGAGCTGAGTTATGCGGAGCAACCGACTCCAGGCGGCTTGGCACAAGCTTTTATTATTGGTGAGACATTCATTGGCAATAATCCCGTCTGCATGATTCTTGGCGATAATATTTTTTATGGGCATTACTTCTCAGAGAACTTGAGAGTTGCAATGTCGAAAACCTCGGGTGCGACAATTTTTGGCTATCACGTTTCAGATCCTGAACGCTTTGGGGTAGTTGAATTTGACGAAGCGGGACGAGCTATCAGTATTGAAGAAAAGCCAGAAAAGCCGAAATCAAATTATGTGGTTGCCGGTCTGTACTTTTATGACAATCAGGTAGTCGATATCGCTAAAAGTATCCAGCCCTCATTGCGAGGCGAACTTGAGATAACGGATATTAATTGCTTTTACCTAAAGCACAATAAGTTATCGGTAGAAATCTTAGGTCGCGGCTTTGCATGGTTGGATACGGGTACGCATGAGTCATTGCTTGAAGCCAGCTGTTTTGTTCGTACAATAGAGCAGCGACAGGGTTTGAAGGTTGCTTGCCTAGAAGAGATAGCATTTAATTTTGGTTGGATAACGCCTGAACAATTAATGCGCCAAGCAGAAAAATATCATAGAACAGGTTACGGCCGTTATCTTTTGGAACTGTTATCTGAAAGGCATACGCCATGAAGTTTTCAAGTACGCCAATTTCTGGGTTGGTCGTCATTGAGCCCGAAGTGTTCCACGATGAACGTGGTTGGTTCATGGAGAGTTTTAATCTTCAGCGCTTTCGAAATGGATTACAGTCATTGAGTGTTGTGCCACCTGACTATTTTGTTCAGGATAATATTTCTAGCTCTAAAAAGGGTGTGCTCAGAGGGTTGCATTATCAATTAAAACCTTTTGAACAAGGGAAGCTAGTCAGTGTACTACAGGGCGCAGTCTATGATGTAGCCGTGGATTTGCGCACAGAGTCGTCCACTTATGGTGAGTGGTTTGCACTCGAATTAAATGACAGTAATAAGAAAATGCTGTGGATCCCTGGTGGGTTTGCTCATGGGTTTTTAGCATTGGAAGATGATACTCGAGTAAGTTATAAGGTGACACACTTTTATGATAAGGACTCAGAGCGTAGTGTGTTGTGGAGCGACAAAAAATTAAATATTGAATGGCCTGAAATGAGTAATTACTTTTTAAGTGAAAAAGACAGGGCGGCATCTGTATTGGATCAACTCCCTGAATAAAGATGTTGTGGGGGGCTAGACACGCTACGTATAAAGTGTTCACTGGAAAGTTAGATCGGAGTAGCGAAGTTGAAGAGTCACAAGGTTTCAGTGTGCGTTATTTTGTGTGCATGCCTATTGATAGTGCTTGGTGATGTGAGATTCATTATTGGTTCTACAGGTTATTGGATTGTCTGGGGGGCTGTGATATTTACGGGTTTGTTTTTTTCTTCATGTGTAATCAGTCGAAATATTAGTGTAGATTTATTTGTATATTTAACTGGTTTTTTGTTGGTTTTTTTATCGTTTATGTTAAGCGGTTTTGCTAATCAGGATGTGTACACAATTTATCAGGGGTTTAAAATATTCTTTATCGCCTTAGCCTTTTTTTGTATTTATTTGAATGTTCGTGACTTGAGTGAGGCAAGTGTTTATAAGATAAGTGTATTATGCATTGCGGTTGGGCTGGTTTTGTTTTTAATGTCAAAATACGCGCTGCGTGACTTGTATGTAGAGTTAGGTGATGGGCGGCAAGGTAGCCAATTTGCTTATCCAGGAGTACTTTGGAAAACCCCCGTATTTTTTATAGGGTTTGTGGTAGCGGGCATGGTATTTGGTGCTAGAAACAAAGTGGTCTCTCTGTTCGCTTTAGTCGGTGGTCTGTTTTTGTTGAAAGCAGATTCAAGTAGGACGGGTTTTATAATTTTAGCAATGGTAGTTTTACTGTTTGCTGTTCTATGTGCTTACCTAAGACCTAAAACAGCAATTATTTGTTCATTATTATTCTCATTGATCGGTATGGGGGCATTAATACTTTACAGTGGCGGATTTGTATTTTTCAGTCATTCAGAAGAGCCACTTGTATTAAACCGACTCGCTGCCGGAGATCCAATACGCAGTCAAATGCTCGCAGATGGTCTTTTGCATGTAAAACAGTGTTTTCCTCTAGGGTGTGGTTTTGGTACCGCGACCAGTGTGGTGGATGGTGCGGATATGGTGGTACACAATGCTTACCTCTCTTCGCTGGGTGATATTGGTATGTTAGGCTTTGTCGGGATAACAGTGCTTATCATATCGCCTATTTGTTTTTTTATTGCGAGACTCACTTCAGCTAGTTCTAGGGGCATCAGATCGACCTTGAATATTGCCTATTCGATTGCTGCATTTGGGGGCGTGCTAGGATTTGCACTTCTTTTAATGTTGCATCCTTTCAGTACTGAACTCTCTGAATGGGGGATTTGGATTCTGATGGTGTCTTTATTGTCTACCTTTTCTCAGCGAATAACTGCAGTAACAGATGATGAAAAGGTCGCTATATAAGATGATTTTGCAATTTAAAAATGTGAGCTTATTGTTCGTGGCTCAGTTAGTTAGCTATTTGATTCCAATCTTGGAAGTGCCAATTTTGGCCAGAGCCTTAGGTGTGGATGAATATGGTCATATATTACTTATTCAAACGACAGCGCTATTATGTTCGCTTGTGGTTGAGTATGGTTACTCTTTGAGTGGCTCACGGCAAGTAGCGCTAAGTGCGGGTGAAAGGCCATTGCTGTCGAAGATTTATAATGAGGTTATGTCAGCAAAAATAGTGTTGACATTAGCTGTGGTAATTGTATCGCTGTTCGTTTTTTATATCTTTAAGATTGATGTTAATCCTCTAACGGCTATATGGGGGTATCTTTATTTCTTTGCCTTTGGTTTTAGTACTATTTGGCTATTTCAGGGGCTGGAAAGAATAACCTTCCCAGTTGTATTTGAAGTGTGCCTGAGGTTTGTTGGGTTGCTGGTGTTGTATTTATTTATCAGTCAGCCTGAAGATGCTTCGAAAGCACTGATGATTATGTCATCGTTTGCGTTACTCAACACGGTGGTGGGTTTTTACCTTGTTTATAGAGTTCTTGGTAGATTTTCATTTAGTTTAAAAGGTGGGGTGACTCAAATAAAAAATGGTTTTCATAGTTTCTTATACAAGAGTTCTAATAACATTATGATGAGTGCTGGGCCGGCTTTAGTCGGTGTTATGTGCGGTCAGGCCGCTGTAGCAAAATTTGCACCGGCTGAAAAAATAATAAAGGCTTCAGTGGGTTTGGTTGGGCCAGTTCTGATCGGTATTTATCCTTATTTAAGTCGCAAGTTATTAAAAAGCACCTCTATTAATTTAAAACTATCAAGCTTTATCGTGGGGGGGTTGTTCCTTGCAGGCGTTCTAGGCGCAGGAGTTATTTTTGCGTTGGGCGAATTTCTAATAAGTATCATGCTAGGGCCAGGCTTCGAGGAAGCTATCGTGATCCTGCGTATTTTTGTCTTCATCATTCCTTTCAGGATGATGAATCAAGCGATTGGGTTGACGATATTTATGCCTTTAGGGAAAGATCGTATACTCAGTTTTCTATTAATAATTTTTTCAACGCTGTCACTGATTTTAGCTGCGGTGCTTTCGTACGCGTTTCAATTAAAAGGCATTGTATATGGGTTCGTGCTGTCTGAAATTGTTTTTTCAGTAGCGTTAATCTTATGTTCGATGAAAATCAAGCAGGTAGAGAACAGCGTATGCTGACAATTATCACCGCTACTTACAATAGAGCCTACACACTTCCAAGGTTGTTCGAGAGCCTATTAAAGCAAAATGAAATTAATTTCGAGTGGGTTGTAGTAGATGATGGTAGTAATGATGAAACAGATAGATTGTTGAAGGACTTTCAAAGCAGATCGCCCTTTCCTATGAAAGTCGTGAAGCAAATAAATTCTGGTAAACATGTCGCCATCAACACGGGTGTTAGAGCAAGTAGTCGCGAGTGGATCTACTTAGTGGATAGCGATGATGCTCTTCCTGTTGATGCAA
Organism: Pseudomonas endophytica; assembly: GCF_001411475.1. Classification (GTDB taxonomy): domain Bacteria; phylum Pseudomonadota; class Gammaproteobacteria; order Pseudomonadales; family Pseudomonadaceae; genus Aquipseudomonas; species Aquipseudomonas endophytica. The sequence continues at coordinate 33,245 of NZ_LLWH01000013.1, forward strand.
CAGAAGTTTTTGCAGCAACTTTATTTGAATATGACGATAAGCAAACAGTTGGATATTGTTTCAGGAAGGAGAAATTCTCCGGCGTTATCGTAGGACGACCTTGCCAAGGGGCATTCACAGATCATGACGTAATGACGCCTACTGAAGCGGGAGGTTTATATAGAGGCGATTTGGCATATATTTTTAAGCGAGAGGCTTTGATAAAATATCCCTTTCCTGTGTTTGAAGGTGAAAAGTTTGTTCCGGAGCTATTAATTTGGAATCGGGTATCAGATGAAGGTGTAATCAAGGTTTTTGGTAATAAAACTCTTTACATTTGCGAATATCTAGAGGATGGATATTCTGCAAATTTTTCAAGTTGTTTGCGCCGTAATCCACTCGGTTTTGGTTTGTACTACAAGTACCAGATTGCTCGTGAAAAAAAAATACATAGAAAAGTCAAATGCTTGATCAGATATTTACAGTGCCTAGTATTTAGAATGACTAAAGAGCGTGTTTCTTGACATGAAAATACTTTACATAATTACAGGCCTCGGCGTTGGTGGGGCTGAGCGACAAGTGTTGGACCTAGCGGATCGATTTAGTGATCAGGGGCATTCCGTCGAAATCTGCTACTTAACGGGGCCTGTTTTATTACAGCCGAAAAATAAAAGTGTTAAATTGATTGGGTTGGAGCTGGGTAAGTCGGTGGTTGGTTTTGTCAAGGGAGTACTGAATCTTAGAGCTATTATTAAAGCTTTTGATCCTGATGTTGTTCATGCACACATGTTACATGCCAATTTGTTCTCCCGCGTTGTAAGACTTATTTGCCCTATAAAAAGATTAGTTAATACGGCACACAGCACTAATGAAGGTGGGCGCGTTAGAATGTTGGCATACCGCTTGACCCATCCATTGGTCGATGTGTCTACGAATGTAACGCTTGAAGCAGTCAAGGTTTTTGAACAAAAAAAAGCTTGTCCCATTGGATCTATGCAAGCCGTATCAAATGGAATCGATACAGAGCTATTTAAGCCTGACTCTTTCGCTCGCAACCTTATCAGAACTTCTGAATGTATCAGTGACCATGAAGAGCTTATTGTCGCTGTGGGGCGTTTAGTTGATGCGAAAGACTATAGGAATTTATTGAATGCCTTTAATAATCTTTCGAAGAAACGGCCAAATATTAAGTTGTGGATAGTGGGTGATGGGCCTGAAAGAAAACAGTTGGACGATTTAGTAAGTCACTTAGGCATTGATCATCTTGTAAAATTTTTAGGCGTAAGGTCTGACGTCTCGCGTGTTTATAATGCCGCGGACCTATATGTTCTTTCTTCAGCCTGGGAAGGATTTGGGTTAGTAGTCGCCGAAGCCATGGCCTCAGAATGTGTTGTTGTAGTGACGGATTGTGGTGGAGTGAAAGAGGTCGTTGGTGATTTTGGATTTGTTGCGCCAGCAAAAAACTCTTCAGCTTTATTTAATGCGATGAATGATGCATTGAGTCTTTCGACAGAAAGTGCAGAGAAAATGACCAAAGCTGCACGAGATCGAATAGTCAATATTTACTCAATCGACAAAATAGTTGAGAAGTGGTCTGATATTTATCAAGGTTAGAATAGTCGTGTTTGTTGCTTCGCGTTTAATGCTGGTCAAATACTGGCTATTTAATGAGTTATTACGTCCGCCTTGTTTTTTTAGCAATATTTTTAGTGCGGGCTACGTAGTATTAAAAAAGTATTAATTTTAAGTTTATTAATTGTAATTGTTAGTCGAGTAATTTGAATGGTTAAAAGTATTGCACTAATTGGTACGCTTGCCTCTTGTGTGCTCGGTTTTCGTAAAGATTTAATCAAAGGACTGGTTTCGAAAGGTGTGAAAGTCTATGCTTTCGCTCTTGATTATGACGAAGTGAGTAAAAGTGAAGTAAGATTGCTTGGTGCCGAACCCGTCGACTACACTTTTAGCCGCTCCGGTCTGAATCCTATAGCTGATATTGTTGATACGCTTAAACTTGCGAAGTTAATTAAATCTATTGGGCCTGAATTGGTCTTCTGCTATTTTGCTAAGCCCGTAATTTTTGGAACTATAGCTGCTAAGATCGCTGGGGTTAGCAGGCGAATTGGTATGCTTGAAGGGCTAGGATATGTTTTTACAGATCAGCCTAGTGGTACTCGATTTAAAACTAAGTTTCTAAAAGCTGTGCAAGTTATGCTGTATAGAATTGCATTGCCGAGTTTAGAAAGATTGGTATTGCTTAATGAGGATGATCAAAAAGATCTTGTTGAAAAATACAAAATATCTGTTAAGAAAGTAAGTATTCTAGGTGGGATCGGATTAGATATTTCTCAATACCATTACTCACGGCCCCCCGTCTCCCCTATAACATTTATCTTTATAGGGCGTTTGTTGGCCGAAAAAGGTATTCATGAATTTATTGCGGCTGCAAAAAAAGTTAAAGCTGAATGCTTAGATGTAACCTTTGTTGTTCTGGGTGGTATTGATCATGATAATCCTGGTGCATTGACTGAGGGTGCTCTTGATGAAGTTATTAATAGTGGCTTGATCACTTATCCTGGGCATGTTGAGGATGTTGCAGTCTGGCTTAGAAGTTCGAGTGTTTTTGTACTTCCATCCTATAGGGAAGGGATGCCGAGAAGTACTCAGGAAGCTATGGCGATTGGGCGCGCAGTCATCACTTCTGATGTGCCTGGATGCCGGGATACTGTTGAAGATGGTGTTAATGGGTTTTTAGTAAAGCCCTGGTCTCCTGATGATATTTATTCGAAAATGATGTTTTTTGTAAAAAACAAAGATCAGGTAGTAAATATGGGATTGGCCAGTTATCGAATCGCTGTTAGTTCATATGACGTAAGCTTAGTTAACGAAAAAATTTATTCATATCTTAAGTGATTTTCTGGATTTATGTTTGGATTTGAATTTGTGATGCAGGATGAGCGCTTGCCGATGAAAAAAATTTTTATTACTGGCTCTAATGGGTTTGTAGGTAGTGCAGTGGTCGCACGGTTAGCATCTTCAAAGAACTATAATTTAGAAGTTCCGATGCGCCGGGAGGGCGAGTATGTTGTTGACGGTGTTGTACCTGTATATGTGGGGGCAGACTATCTCACCAGCGGCGACGTACCTTTAATCGGCGTAGATATCTTGGTGCATTGTGCAGCTCGAGTTCATATCATGGCTGATACCTCGACGGATCCGTTGAATGAGTTTAGAAAAATAAATGTCGAAGGTACATTAAAGCTTGCTCAACAAGCGGTGAAGTCGGGTGTAAAACGCTTTATTTTTATCAGCTCAGTTAAGGTTAATGGCGAATCAACAGCGCCAGGAATCCCTTTTTCAGCTCACGATGATCCCGCGCCTGCTGACGCTTACGGGGTTTCTAAGAAGGAAGCCGAGCAGCAGTTAATCTCATTTGGTCAGCGTACTGGACTCGAAATTGTAATTATCAGGCCTGTGCTTGTTTATGGACCTGGCGTAAAAGCAAACTTTCATAGTCTAATGAAGTTGCTCAATAAAGGATACCCATTACCATTAGGTGCGATTAATAATAAGCGCAGTCTAGTGGCTTTGGATAATCTCGTCGATTTGATAGTTACTTGTGTTGAGCATCCCGGGGCTGCGAATCAGACGTTCATGGTTAGTGATGATGATGACATGTCGACAACTGAGTTACTGGTTCGTATGAGCAAGGCCTTAGGTCGTAAATCATATTTGATACCAATACCTTCTTTGTTGCTGATTAAGGGGGCTGCATTGCTGGGGCGTGGCGCAATCGCCACACGTTTATGCGGATCTTTGCAAGTTGATATTAGCAAAACAAAGCATATGTTAGGATGGCATCCTCCCTTATCTGTTGAAGAGGCATTATTAAAGTGTGCTCAGCATTTTCAGGGGCACGCTCAGTAGATATGAATAAGTAGCCAGTATGAGTTTAATGGGATTTTTGATGAATTATTTAATATTGCTTGCTCCTGCTGCCGCGATCTTGGCACTTCTACTGACTGGGTTATTGCGCAGGTATGCCATAGCGCGAAGTATAATTGACGTGCCCACTGAGCGAAGCTCTCACTCTGTGCCAACGCCGCGAGGTGGGGGGGTGGGAATTGTTTTATCTTTTTTGGTAATGTTACCGTTATTGTCAATGTGGGACATTATTTCAAACAATATCTTATGGGGTTTCTTTGGCGCTGGTTCATTAGTAGCGTTAATAGGTTTTCTTGATGATCATGGCCATATCGCTGCTCGGTGGAGGCTACTTGGACACTTCAGTGCAGCAGCATGGATTCTTTATTGGTTCGGTGGATTTCCAAGTATAAATATTTTTGGTATGACTATTTATTTATCATGGCTTGGACATTTGCTCGCGGCTTTTTTTCTTGTGTGGATGCTTAATCTTTATAATTTTATGGACGGTATTGATGGTCTTGCTAGTGTTGAGGCAGTCAGTTCCTGTTTAAGTGCCAGTTTTATATATTGGCTGGTTGGCTATTCGGATCTAGCAGGGATGCCAGTAATATTGAGTATGTCTGTCTTAGGTTTCCTTTTTTGGAATTTTCCCCCAGCTCGGATCTTTATGGGGGATGCGGGGAGCGGTTTTTTAGGCATCATTTTAGCTGGTTTCTCAATACAAGCAGCTTGGCACGACACTAATCTGCTATGGATATGGCTGATCTTACTAGGCGTATTCATAGTCGACGCGACCCTCACTCTGTTTAGGCGTTTTATCAGCGGTTGCAAAGTTTATGAAGCTCACCGTAGTCATGCATATCAATTCGCTTCTCGAAAAGTTGGTAGCCACTTACCTGTGACATTTTCCATTTTAGCTATCAATATCTTTTGGTTATTACCTATCGCGCTATGTGTGGCCTTGCTTGGCTTGAATGGATTGATTGGACTGCTAGTTGCTTACGTGCCGCTTGTTTTTTTAGCCTTTAAATATCATGCAGGAGAATCCGAGCTGTCAGCCAGTTCGCGATAGGGTGACAATTAAACTTATGATTAAACTTTTAGGCGGTTTTTTCTTGTTTGCTGTTTTTCATAGTTATAGAAAGGGTGGCAAAATTTATGGATAGAATACGCTCTTGTTTACTGAGCCTCTCACGGAGGCAAAAGCGGGTTCTACAAGTTGTCACAGATATCGTGCTAGTTTGGCTCGCTTTGTGGTTAGCGTTTGTCGTTCGCCTTGGCCTCGACGATATGATTAACCCTGTCACAACACATGTATGGTTATTTGTTTTCGCACCCTTGGTTGCGATTCCGCTGTTTATTCGCTTCGGTATGTACCGTGCGGTCATGCGCTATTTTGGCAATGATGCTCTGATTGCAATCATTAAAGCGGTCAGCTTGTCTGCGCTGATTTTGGCAGTAGTGGTGTACTGGTACAGCAATCACGACAATGTTGTGCCGCGCTCTATCATCTTCAACTACTGGTGGTTAAGCCTGATTATGCTGGGCGGTTTACGTCTGGCCATGCGTCAATACTTCTTAGGTGACTGGTTTGCCGCTGCGCAACACGTCCCTTTCACCAGTCGTGACGATGGGCTGCCTCGGGTCGCTATTTACGGTGCCGGTGCTGCCGGAAACCAGTTGGTTGCTGCATTAAGGATGGGGCGTCTCATGCGTCCAGTGGCTTTCATTGATGATGATGAAAGTATTTCTGACCGCATTATTTCTGGGCTACAGGTTTTCAGCCCTGACAAAATTCAGCGGATGATTGATCGGACTGGCGCTCAGGAATTACTGCTGGCTATTCCGTCGTCACCCCGCGCACGGCGACGCGAAATATTGGGTTTATTAGAAGGTTTTCCACTGCATGTTCGAAGTGTTCCCGGTTTCATGGATTTGGCCAGTGGCCGGGTTAAGGTTGACGATATTCAGGAGGTAGATATTGCTGACTTGCTAGGGCGTGATGCTGTACCCGCTCAAGCAGAGTTGTTGGAGCACTGCATCAAAGGGCAATGTGTTCTGGTCACCGGAGCGGGGGGATCAATAGGTTCTGAGTTATGCCGCCAGATTCTGGCGCAGGGCCCGACAACCCTATTACTGTTCGAGCACAGTGAGTTCAATCTTTACAATATTCTTTCTGAGCTTGAACAGCAGGTCACTCGCGAGTCACTGTCAGTAAAGGTTTTACCTATATTAGGATCTGTAAGAAACTCGCAGCAACTGCTCGACTTAATGAAAACCTGGCACGTTGATACGGTTTACCACGCAGCTGCATACAAGCATGTGCCAATGGTCGAACACAATATTGCTGAAGGTGTTTTGAATAACGTCATAGGCACCCTCAACACGGCTCAAGCTGCACTCCAGGCGGGTGTTGCGAACTTTGTTTTGATCTCCACTGACAAGGCTGTGCGTCCGACTAATGTGATGGGCAGCACCAAGCGTCTTGCTGAGATGACGCTTCAGGCGCTAAGTCGTGAGGTGGCGCCAGTTTTATTTCGCGATAAGTCAAACGTGGTAAGGGTTAATAAAACGCGTTTTACCATGGTTCGTTTCGGCAATGTTTTGGGGTCTTCTGGCTCGGTAATACCGCTGTTCCACAAACAGATTCAAGCGGGTGGCCCTTTGACCGTCACGCATCCAAAGATCACTCGTTACTTCATGACGATTCCTGAAGCTGCGCAGTTAGTGATTCAAGCCGGCTCCATGGGGCAGGGCGGGGATGTATTTGTTCTAGACATGGGTGAGCCCGTTCGTATTGTCGAATTGGCCGAGAAAATGATTCACCTGTCTGGCTTTAGTGTCCGTTCCGAAAAAAATCTACATGGCGACATTGAGATTGAATTCTCGGGGCTTCGCCCTGGAGAAAAACTTTACGAAGAGTTACTGATTGGCGATAACGTGGTTGCGACACAACACCCAATGATCATGAGTGCTAATGAAGACCTGTTGTCTTGGGATGAGTTGAAGCAAAAGCTAACACAGCTGCTGGATGCCGTTGATCAGGACGACTATTCCCGAGTCCGTCAGTTGTTGCGTGAAACGGTGAGTGGATATGCTCCGGAAGGCGAGATTGTTGACTGGATTTATCTGCAGCACCGTGCAGAACCTCAGTAGTTACACACTCTGCAACCGACACATTTTTGACACCCTCTAACCATCGCCTACGTTTGGAATACAGCTCAGGAAAGCTGTTTCCACTTAACGATGTATTGGAGTGTCACCTATGCGTATTGCCTTAATTCGTTCTATGTTTTTGGCGTTGATGGTTGGTATTTCCGGTGTGGCTCATGCTACGCCCGTGGCGACTGGGAGCGAGCCTGTCGTAGCTGCTGCGGCTTCACCCGATGTACAAGTGATGACGATCAATCTTAATACGGCAGATGAGGCGACACTTCAGCGTGAGTTGTCTGGTGTGGGTGCCGCCAAGGCAAAGGCAATTGTCGCTTATCGTGAAGCTAACGGTGCTTTTGCATCGACCGATGAACTGTTGGAAGTAAAAGGTATCGGCAAAGCTATCTTCGATAAGAATAGGGATCGGGTTGCGGTCAACTAAGTAGAGCTTGACGTTGAAAGGGCCAGTCTTTGACTGGCCTTTTTAGTGTGTGCGGTTGGCGTTATTCGATTGATTGCTTGAGCGTAGTACGTGTCACCTCAAGAATTTTTTCTCTCAATGCATCGCTCTCAGCACTGCGGGCAAGCACCAATGCTCCCACCAAGCTTGCAAATATCATGATGCTCTGCTCATGTGCGTCAGGCCCTTGTAACGAGTTTTCGATCTGCTTGAGCCTTGCGCTGATCACTGCGTCAGTAGTCGGGCTAGCAAGCCCTTGCTGCGCCATTTCTGCGGACATGGTTGGCAGTGGGCATCCCTCGTGCGGTGAGGTTACGTGCCACTGCGAAAGGTAGGTATCAATAAAGGTGTGCAACGGCTGTGGCTGGCAGAAAATCTCGTCACATAGCCCATCAACCTCTGTAGCCGCCTGTTTCAGGGCTTTTTCTACCAGTTCGTTTTTAGAGCAGAAGTGTGCATAAAAACCACCGTGAGTCAGGCCCAATGATTTCATCAAAGGCTGAAGGCCGGTTGCTCCAATGCCATCTCGTCGAAACAGGGCGGAGGCTTCTTTGATAATGCGCTGGTGAGTCAGGGCTTTATGATCATGTGAGTAGCGCATATCTACTGCCTCTTAATAGCATGAACGCATCATAGCCCTGAGCTTTCAGTTTTTGCACAGATGCTTCACGCATTAAGAGAGGCGTTTGCCCCCAGAGCTCATTTTGAATGGGCTCTGAGGACTCTTCCCGCGTCCTACAGGTCCTTTGATTCTTTCGCGTCCATTTCAGCATTGCGTTCAGCGACGCGTTTACGCTGTTCATCGGTCAATTCAACTTTATCGGCAGTGTCCCGTAGAGTCATAAGGCCGCCAACGATGGCTCCGATGACGACGATGAGTATTAGCCAGCCATACCAGGGCATTTTTATCTCCTTGAAGGGCAAGTCACCGAGCAAAAAATTCGCAGGGCGTGTTGCTGTCTATCCTATAGAGTGCGTGAGTGGTCAGTGAATTCATTGTAGGTCGGTAATTTTTTCGTGCGCGCCTGTTCGCTTCTAAATGATTAAAGTCATGAAAATACGATCATCGGGTGCCGAGAGGCAGCGGGTTCCGCTACAATGCGCGCCGATTTCGACCAGCCCGAGAACCCGCTAATGTCCGACTGCCAGACTCCTATCATCGTCGCCCTGGATTACCCGACGCGTGACGCCGCATTGAAATTGGCTGATCAGTTGGACCCGAAACTGTGCCGCGTGAAAGTGGGCAAAGAGTTGTTTACCAGCTGCGCGGCAGAAATTGTCGGTACTTTGCGTGACAAAGGTTTTGAGGTGTTTCTGGATCTCAAATTCCATGACATTCCTAACACCACAGCGATGGCCGTTAAGGCGGCTGCCGAAATGGGCGTTTGGATGGTCAACGTCCACTGTTCTGGCGGCTTGCGCATGATGGCTGCGTGTCGAGAGGAGCTGGACAAGCGCACTGGACCTCAGCCTTTGCTGATTGGTGTGACGGTGTTGACCAGCATGGAGCGTGAAGATCTTGCTGCTATTGGTCTGGATATTGAGCCACAAGAGCAAGTCCTGCGCTTGGCCGCACTGGCTCAGAAGGCCGGTATGGACGGTTTAGTATGTTCAGCCCTTGAGGCGCAAGCATTGAAGGCTGCCCACCCCTCGCTGCAACTGGTGACCCCCGGCATTCGCCCTGCTGGCAGCGCTCTGGATGACCAGCGTCGTATCCTCACCCCACGCCAAGCACTGGATGCGGGCTCCGACTACTTGGTCATTGGGCGTCCAATCAGCCAAGCGGCAGATCCTGCTAAGGCATTGGCTGCTGTGGTTGCAGAAATAGCTTAAGTCTATTTCCCTATGTGCGAGGGGCGGTTTGCCTGTGATGCAAGCCGCCCCTGCCTGTCGCTGCTCGGTTAAACCTTGAGAATCAACTTACCAAAGTTCTCTCCGCTGAACAGTTTGAGCAGCGTTTCTGGGAAAGTCTCTAAGCCCTCAACTATGTGTTCTTTGCTTTTCAGTTGACCTTTGGCCAGCCATACGGCCATTTCTTGCGCGGCAGCGGTATAGCGGTCGGCATAGTCCATCACCACAAAGCCTTCCATGCGCGCGCGATTCACCAGCAGTGACAGGTAGTTGGCCGGGCCTTTAACGGCTTCCTTGTTGTTGTACTGACTGATTGCGCCACAGATGATGACGCGGGCCTTGACGTTCAAACGGCTCAACACCGCGTCGAGAATTTCTCCGCCTACGTTGTCGAAAAACACATCGACCCCCTTAGGGCATTCACGCTTAAGGCTGGCGAGAACGTCCTCATTTTTGTAGTCGATCGTTCCGTCAAAGCCCAACTCGTTAGTCAGATACGCGCATTTATCTTTCCCTCCTGCGATACCCACCACACGACAGCCCTTTAGCTTGGCAATTTGGCCTGCAATGCTGCCCACGGCACCCGCGGCGCCAGAAATAACCACCGTGTCTCCAGCCTTGGGCTGACCTACCTCAAGCAGTGCGAAGTAAGCGGTCATGCCGGTCATGCCCAGCGCCGATAAATACACGGGCAGTGGCGCTCGCTTTGGATCAACCTTGTAGAAGCCACGGGGCTGCCCGATGAAGTAATCCTGAACGCCCACCGCGCCATTAACGTAATCGCCTAGAGCAAAATCTGGATGCTTCGAGGCGACAATTTTGCCCGTACCCAACGCGCGCATGACTTCGTCCAAACCTACTGGGGCGATATAAGACTTACCTTCATTCATCCAGCCACGCATTGCAGGATCAAGCGACAGGTATTCATTTTTAACCACAATTTCCCCATCGGCAGGTTCTGCCACGGGGACTTGCTGGTAGGTGAATGTATCCCTGGTGACGGCGCCGACAGGGCGTTTGGCGAGAAGGAATTGGCGGTTAGTCTCGGCGATCATCGTAAGCACTCATCTATAAAACAAACAATGTTGATAGTCCTTATGGGCGTAGGCGGCAAGCGAATAAGGCTTCACGAATGCTTTTTCATCAATTGAGCTGATAGTGGTAGGCGGGCTTCTATCCGTTCGATAAACAAGGGAGGGCGCTGGGCATGACTAAGCTACGTACAGATTTTTCTTTTGAGGATAATAGTAATGAGCATGATCTTTTCAGGGCGAGTGGTAGTGGTGACCGGGGCTGCGGCGGGTATAGGGCGAGCCACCGCTTTGGCCTTCGCTGCTCAGGGCTTGAAAGTGGTCGTGGCCGATATGAATGTTGCGCACGGTGAAGAGACGGTCGAACACATCAAAGCCCTTGGCGGCACAGCGGTATTTGTGAGCTGTAATGTCGCGCTTGAGTCGGATGTTAAGCGTTTGATGGAGCAAACGCTGAGTACCTATGGCCGCTTGGACTATGCCTTCAATAATGCCGGTATTGAAATGGAACATGGCCGGTTGGCGGACGGTACCGAGGACGAGTTCGATGCAATCATGGGAGTGAACGTCAAAGGCGTTTGGTTGTGCATGAAGTATCAATTGCCGCTGATGCTTAGCCAAGGCGGCGGTGCGATCGTTAATACGGCTTCAGTGGCTGGCTTGGGCGCTGCGCCGAAGATGAGTATTTACTGCGCCTCAAAGCATGCAGTCATAGGTCTGACCAAGTCGGCTGCTATTGAGTACGCCAAGAAAAAAATCCGCGTGAATGCGGTTTGCCCGGGTGTTATTGATACCGATATGTTTCGCCGTGCGTATGAGGCTGATCCCAAAAAGGCCGAGTTTGCTGCGCGAATCCATCCTGTGGGTCGAGTCGGTACTGTCGAAGAAGTCGCGAGTGCGGTGCTCTATTTATGTTCCGATGGCGCGGCGTTCACCACGGGGCATGCTTTGACAATTGATGGTGGGGCATTGGCGATTTAATAGAACGTGGAATGCGCGGGTAGGCGCTGTCGAAGGCTGCAATCTTTTTATATCAAAAGGGATCGCAGCCCGCGCATGGGAAGGATCAGCGGGTTTTCCAGTTCAAAATCATCAATGTCAACACTCCAGCCACTATTCCCCAAAACGCTGAACCGACTGAGAACAAGCTCATCCCTGAGGCAGTGACCATGAATGTCACCAACGCCGCCTCCCGTTCTTTTGACTCCGTCATGGCTATGGTCAGACCGTTGATGATCGAGCCAAACAAAGCCAGTGCAGCAATCGACAGCACCAGCTCTTTAGGGAATGCGGCAAAAAGTGCAGCCAAAGTGGCGCCGAAAATACCGGCAATGCCATAGAAAATCCCGCACCACATGGCGGCTGTGTAACGCTTTTTGGGGTCTTCGTGGGCATGCGGTCCAGTGCAGATAGCTGCGCTGATGGCGGCCAAGTTAATCCCGTGTGAGCCAAAAGGCGCGAGCAGCAGCGAGGCGACACCTGTGGTGGTAATGAGTGGCGAGGCGGGCACCGTATAACCGTCAGCCCGCAGTACCGCCACGCCTGGCATATTTTGCGAAGTCATCGCGACCACAAACAATGGAATGCCGATGCTAATAGTCGCCGCCAGTGAGAATGAAGGTGTCGTCCACACTGGCACCGCCACCTCCAGGGCAAAACCACTGAAGTCTAGAAGCCCGAGTAAGCCTGAAATTAATATGCCAATGATTAAGGCGGCCAGTACTGCGTAGCGTGGCGAGAGACGTTTGATAATCAGATAAGTGAAAAACATCCCTACCACTAGGCCTGTCTGATGCTGCGCCGCAACGAAAATTTCGCTGCCGATTTTGAACAAGATACCTGCCAATAGAGCGGCTGCCAGTGAGCCCGGTATCCGTTTAACCAAGCGCTCGAAGCTGCCGGTTACGCCACAGATAATCACTAGCACGGCACAGGTGATGTAGGCACCGATTGCCTCGTGATAACTAACGCCGCCTAGACTAGTGATTAGCAGCGCTGCACCGGGGGTTGACCACGCAATAGTGATCGGCGTGCGATAGCGCAAGGATAAGCCTATGCTGCAAATAGCCATGCCAATTGACAGCGCCCAGATCCATGACGAGATTTGCCCGCTGGTCAAACCGGCTGCTTGGCCTGCTTGAAACATCAACACCAAAGAGCTGGTATAGCCGGTCATCATCGCGATGAAGCCTGCGACCACCGCAGAGGGTGAGGTGTCGGCCAGTGGGTGCAAGCGCGGCTGGGTGGCGTCGGTCATAAAACGCATTTCCTTGTTATGGGCAAAGTGCTTTGCAAACACTGTTCTTGAATAGAGTCTGAACAGAGGCCAAGCCTAAACGTAAAAGTAACATTTCATTGCAATACAGCCGTGGGCGTAAATGACCGTACAGTCGTGCATACACACAAGCTTGTGTACAATGCGGCCAGTTTTTTGCATTAATTCATTGCTTGCGACGCCCGTTCACGTATTAACGTGACGCCTAATCCGCCGCCGCTTCCCCATTCGAGTGCCCATGAACGAACAGTTGCAGCCTCTCAAGAAATCCTCCCGCACAGGCAAGGCCGGCCGCAGTGGAACCCAAGACGATATCGTCTACGCGCATATTTTCGAGGCGATCCTCGAGCAGCGTTTGGCGCCGGGTACGAAGTTGAGTGAAGAAGCACTGGGTGAAATCTTTGGGGTGAGTCGGACCATTATTCGTCGAGCACTGTCGCGCCTGGCTCATGAAGGGGTCGTGTTATTGCGCCCTAACCGTGGTGCTGTTGTGGCGAGCCCGAGTGTCGAAGAGGCGCGCCAAGTATTTCTTGCCCGACGCTTGGTAGAAAAAGCCATTACTGAGTTGGCCGTGGTCCATGCCACGGCAGATGATCTGTCTGAATTACGCAAAATGGTACAAGACGAGCGTGACAGCTTCTCGCGCGGTGATCGTGGGGCAGGTATTCGATTGTCAGGCGAGTTTCACCTCAAACTGGCAGAAGCGGCAAAAAATGCCCCTCTGATTAGCTTCCAGCGGAGTCTGGTATCGCAGACGTCGTTGATTATTGCTCAGTACGAAAGTGGCACTCGCTCCCACTGTTCCTACGACGAGCACATGCAGTTAATAGATGCCATCGAGGCTCGTGATGGGCCGCTGGCCGTGGATCTGATGATGCATCACATGGACCACATTGACAGCAAGCTTAACCTCGATGAAGAAGGCGCTTCAGACGATCTGCATGCGGTGTTCTCACACCTGCTGCAAATCAAAGGCAAGGGCCATCGCTGATCCGTAGCGGCTTGGAGCTGGCTGCGATCGTTTAAGATCAAAAGATCGCGAGCCAGCGCGCTTCTGCACGGTTTGCGCAAAGGCACATACCTTAACGTTGATGCACCAGATTGCCTGCCGCGTAAGTTTCTTCAACGGTGCGATCGTCACCCAAGGTCATCAACACAAACAACGTTTCGGCAATGTCTTTGGATTGCTGTATGCGATAGCTCATCAGCGGTGTAGCGTTGTAGTCCAGCACTACAAAGTCTGCGTCGGTGCCAGGTTTCAGGGTGCCGATCTTGTCCTCCAAGCGCAGCGCCCGTGCGCCACCCAGCGTGGCTAAATACAGCGACTTGAACGGGTTGAGCCGAATACCTTGTAACTGCATGACCTTATAGGCTTCGTTCAGCGTATTAAGCAGCGAAAAGCTGGTCCCTGCGCCTACGTCGGTGCCTAAGCCAACATTGAGTTTGTGCTTTTCTGCCATCGGCAAGTTGAACAGGCCGCTCCCCAAAAACAGGTTGGAGGTCGGGCAGAAGGCTACCGCGGAGCCCGTTTCAGCCAAGCGCGCGCATTCTTCGTCACACAAATGTACCCCGTGGGCAAATACCGAGCGTTCGCCCAATAGCTGGTAATGGTCATACACATCCAAATAACCTTTACGTTCTGGGAACAACGATTTAACCCACTCGATTTCTTGAAGGTTTTCACTGATATGGGTATGCAAATACACATCCGGGTATTCGCTTAACAGTTTGCCCGCCAGGGTTAATTGTTCTGGCGTACTGGTTGGCGCAAAACGTGGGGTCACGGCGTAATGCAAGCGGCCCTGACCATGCCAACGCTCAATCAACGCTTTGCTGTCGGCGTAGCTGGACTCTGGCGTATCAGTCAGGTAATCCGGTGCGTTGCGATCCATCATGACTTTGCCTGCGATCAGTCGCAGGTCCAGACGCTGCGCTGCCTCGAACAAAGCCTCTACCGATTGCGGGTGCACACTGCCAAAAACCAAGGCCGTTGTTGTGCCATTTCGCAGCAGTTCTTTCAGGAAAATATCTGCCACTTTATCCGCGTGTGTTGGGTCAGCAAACTTGCTTTCGCACGGAAATGTGTAGGTGTTTAGCCAGTCGAGCAACTGTTCGCCGTAGGCTCCAATCATTCCGGTTTGCGGAAAGTGGATATGGGTGTCGATGAAACCCGGCGTAATGAGTGCATCGCTGTAAAAAGTGATGTCGGTGTCAGCTGCCAATGTAGTGAGCAAATCAGTGGCATTGCCCAATGCGGTGATTTTGCCGTCTTCGACCACCAGCAAGCCATCCTCAAAATACTCGTAGGAGGCTTCGATCCCGACTTCGGCAGGGTCGGCAATGCTGTGCAAAATGGCGGCGCGATAGGCTTTACAGGTCATAACAACTCTCAGTGCGTGGCATGGCTGCGTCCTGAAGACGCCAGCAATTGTTTAAAGGTTTCAGTGCCAATCGGCTCGGCGCAGGTGGGGGGCTGGCCGAACTGGGCGTTATAGGTGGCGATGACTTCGCCGGCGATCGAGATCGCGATTTCAATCGGTAACTTGCCTTTCACTTCATTTAAGCCCATCGGACAGCGCATGCGCTGTAAGTGGCCGGCGCTGATGCCTCGTTCGTGCAGACGGTGCTCAAACTTTACGCGCTTGGTTTTAGAGCCAATCAAGCCGAAGTAGGTAAAGTCGTTGCGTTTGAGCAGGGCAGCGCTGAGTTCCAGATCCAGGGCGTGATTATGCGTCATGACGAGGCAGTAGCAACCCGCGGGCAGCGCGTCGATTTCTTCGACCGGGTCTTCAGATACGATTTTTCGTACGCCAGCCGGTATGAGTGACGGAAACTCTTGCTCCCGCGAGTCGATCCAGCGGACACGGCAGGGTAAGCTGGCAAGCAGAGGCACTAATGCGCGGGCCACATGCCCTGCGCCGAAAACGGCGATCTGCGCCTGCACTTGGCCCATGGGCTCAAACAACAGCACGGCCACGCCGCCACAGCATTGACCTAGGCTGGCGCCGAGGCTAAAGCGTTGCATGCGCGGCCCTTGAGTTTGATCCGTGAGCATTTTGCGGGCAATTTCCATGGCTTTATATTCCAGGTGCCCGCCACCAATGGTGTCGAAAATCTGATGAGCGCTGATGACCATTTTTGAGCCCGCATTACGCGGGGTCGAGCCTTGCTCTTCAATGATCGTCACCAGCACACTCGGTTCACCTTGTTGCTGCAAATCGAGCAGTGCGTTCATCCACTTATTCATGCTCACCCCCACGCAAACTTTGACGCATCTGCTCACACCCCCATAACACTCGCTCCGGCGTAGCGGGCGCATCAATATTGGGTTGCAGGCGATAGTCGGCTAGGCTCGCGACCGCATCTTTAATCGCGCACCATGCAGCGATACCGAGCATAAACGGCGGTTCACCTACGGCTTTGGAGTGAAACACCGTGTCTTCAGGGTTTTTGCGGTTTTCGACCAATTTAACGCGTAGATCCAGCGGCATATCGGCCACCGCTGGAATTTTGTAGCTGGCCGGGCCATTGGTCATCAGCTTGCCCTTGTCGTTCCACACTAACTCTTCAGTGGTTAGCCAGCCTGCGCCTTGAAGGTATCCGCCTTCAACTTGGCCAATGTCGATGGCTGGGTTTAACGAGGCGCCCACGTCATGCAGGATGTCGGTGCGGATCATTTTGTATTCGCCAGTCAGCGTGTCGACGATTACCTCGGCACAGGCGACGCCAAAGGCGTAGTAATAAAATGGCCGTCCGCGCGCTTGGCTGCGGTCGTAAAAGATTTTCGGCGTTTTGTAGTAGCCGGTACTGGACAGTGAAACCTGGCCGAAATACGCCTGTTGGATCAACGCGTCAAAGCTCAAAATCTGCTCCCCGACACGCACCAGTCCGTTATGAAAAACCACGTCTTGCTCACTGACCTGATGCTTGCTTGCGGCAAACTCAATCAGCCGCTGCTTGATGATTTGCGCCGCATTTTGCGCCGCTTTACCGTTCAGGTCGGCACCGCTGGAGGCGGCGGTCGGGGAGGTGTTGGGGACTTTTTCGGTATGGGTGGCGGTGATCTGAATACGATTGATGTCTACCGCAAAGACCTCGGCCACCACTTGCGCGACCTTGGTATTCAAGCCTTGCCCCATTTCGGTGCCGCCGTGGTTCAAGTGAATGCTGCCGTCGGTGTAGAGATGGATAAGCGCACCGGCCTGGTTCAGAAAACTTGCGGTGAATGAAATGCCGAACTTAACCGGGGTCAAGGCCAGCCCTTTCTTCAGGATTGGGCTATTGGCATTGAACGCCCTTATCGCCGCTCTTCGCTCAGCATACTGGCTGCTGGCCTCTAAGTCGGCGGTCATTTCATCGAGTAAATTGTGCTCCACCGTTTGGTAATAGTGAGTCACGTTACGGTCAGTTTTGCCGTAGTAATTGGCCTTACGCACCGCCAATGGATCCAAGTCTAAATGGCGCGCGATCCGATCCATGATCTCTTCAATAGCGACCATGCCTTGCGGGCCTCCGAAGCCGCGATAGGCCGTGTTTGAGGCAGTATTGGTCTTACAGCGATGGCCATTAACCGTGGCGTCACCCAAGTAATAGGCGTTATCGGCGTGAAACATGGCACGGTCAACAATGGATCCTGATAAATCAGGTGAATAGCCGCAGTTGCCAGCTAGATCCAATTGGATGCCTTGCAATCGACCGTTGTCATCGAAGCCGACGTCGAACTCACAGTAAAACGGGTGACGCTTGCCCGTCATCTGCATGTCTTCGACCCGCGGCAGTCGCATCTTGGTCGGTTGCCCGGTCAGATGCGCGACCACCGCGCACAAGCAAGCCGGGCTAGCAGCTTGAGTCTCCTTACCACCAAAGCCACCGCCCATGCGGCGCATGTCGACCACGACTTTGTTCATCGGCACCCCGAGTACCTCGGACACCAGTTTTTGGATCTCGGCTGGATGCTGGGTGGAACTGTAAACAATCATGCCGCCGTCCTCGGTGGGCATGACCGAAGAGATCTGGGTTTCTAGATAGAAATGCTCTTGTCCGCCGATATTCAGGTTGCCTTGCAGCCGATGAGTTGCTTGGCTGAGTGCTGCGCTGGAGTCGCCGCGTTGGTGAGTATGGCTATCGAGAACAAAATGTTTGTTGCGCAGCGCCTCAACCACGTCCAGTACCGGCTCAAGGTCTTCGTACTCGATCACTGCAGCCATAGCGGCCTTGCGCGCGGTGTCTAGGTCGCTGGCGGCTACCGCTAGCATGGGCTGCCCATAAAACTCGACGGTGTCGATGGCCAGTAAGGGGTCGCCGGGCAACAGTGGCCCGATGTCTTTGAGGCCGGGAATGTCTTCGTGGGTGATAACCAAACGTACGCCCGCAAAAGCCAGGCAGGGCGAGGTGTCGATTCGGGTGATTCGGGCATGGGCACGATCTGACAAGCGCGCATACAGGTGCAATTGATTAGGAAACTCTAACCGGTCATCTATGTACTGGGCTTCTCCAGTGACATGTTTGGCAGCACTTTCATGTTTGACGCTGTGTCCTACACCTGTTTTTAAGTCGTGTGCAAACAGCGCGCTAAGTTCGGCTTGGGACGGCTCGACTTTATGAAGGTTAGACATAATCCGTCACCCGTGTTTGAAGATCAGAGGTTTGCTGTTCGATGAAGTACTTGCGCAACAGGTTTTGTGCGCACAACAACCGATATTCCTTACTGGCGCGAAAGTCTGAGAGGGGGCTGAAATCCTGTGCCAAGGCGCTACACGCATGTTCCACGGTGGCTGTATTCCAAGGTGAGTTGTTCAGGGCTGCCTCGCAGGCGCTGGCACGCTTAGGCGTCGCGGCCATGCCGCCATAAGCAACACGGGCCTCGATGACCACCCCATTCTCAATGTGCACATTGAACGCAGCACAGACGGCGCTGATGTCGTCATCCAAGCGCTTGGATATTTTGTAAGCGCCAAACAGATGGCTAGACTTGGCGCGAGGGATGACAATTTTTTCGATAAATTCGCCTTCTGCTAGAGCCGTTACTCGATAGTCCAAGAAGTAATCTTCAAGCGCCATCGTGCGACATGCCCCGCCTTTGCGTAATACCAGTTGTGCGCCAAGGGCAATCAGCAGTGGCGGGGAGTCACCAATCGGCGAGGCGTTGGCGATGTTGCCGCCCAAGGTGCCCTGGTTGCGAATTTGTAACGAGGCGAAGCGCTGCAACAGTTCGCCGAAATCTAGGTATTCGGTCTTGAGCACCTGGTAAACGTCGGACAATGTCACCGCTGCACCGATTTCAATGCGCTCATCAAAGCGTTCAATACGCTTTAATTGCGTCACCTGCCCGAGATAAATCATGGTGGGCAGGGCGCGGTGTAGCTGAGTGACTTCTAACGCTAAATCAGTGCCGCCAGCCAGCAGGCGCGCTTGGGGATGCGCGTCATACAGGTGAGCCAAGTCGTCGATGTTGAGTGGCATTAGGCAGCGATTTTCGCCGTTATTGAGCTCATCAGCGCCGGCCGCGTTAATGGCCTTGAGCTTGGCGATAGTCGCCCCCTGTTGCGCATCAAATTGATCCGCGGGGGGCGAATCGCAGGTCTGGGCCGCGGCCGCCAAAATCGGTCTATAACCCGTGCAGCGACACAGATTACCGGCCAATGCTTCGTGGGCCTGATGTGTGTTGGCTTCTACACTGTTTTTTTGCAGTGCAAACAGTGACATCACAAACCCCGGCGTGCAAAAGCCGCACTGGGAGCCATGACAGTCGACCATTGCTTGCTGCGTGCTGTGGAGTTGACCTTGATGCTTGAGGTCTTCGACGCTGATCAATTGCTTGCCATGCAAGGCAGACACGAACGTCAGGCATGAATTTAGACTGCGATAGCGCAGACCTTCAGTGCCTTGATCGTCGGTGTACAGCTCGCCCACGACCACCGTGCAGGCGCCGCAGTCACCGCTGGCGCAGCCTTCTTTGGTGCCGGATTTGTGCAGGTGCTGGCGCAGATAGTTGAGCACCGTTAGATTCGGGTCTAGCGTGTGTTCGGTACGGACAGTTTGGTTGACTAAAAACTGGATCACGGTAGGCCTCGCACTGCATTGTTTTTTTTCGGGCGGGATTAATTGAATCTAGTCATTGCTGACTTTAGGGTCAAGAAATGTGAGTCAGTGATCCCGATGATTGATCGCTTACCGATTTATTTGCGTATTTCGTGCCAATTTCAGCGCCCTAGACACTCTGCTAGCACCGCGCAAGTGCGTTACACTCCGCCGCTTGCATTGATCGAAGATTTTGAAGGTAAAACATGACGTTCAAGGCGCCGGACAGCCTCGCCGAGCAAATCGCTCACCACCTCGCCGAACGGATCATTCGTGGCGAGCTCAAGCCAGGGGAACGCATTCAAGAACAGAAGGTAACGCTGGCACTTAATGTCAGCCGTGGCTCTGTTCGCGAAGCATTATTAATCCTCGAGCGCCGCCACTTGATCGCGATCCTCCCAAGGCGCGGCGCCCACGTCACCGAACTCACGGCGCACAAGGTGCAGAGCCTGTGTACCTTAATGAGCGAGATGTATATTTTGCTCGGCAATGCCGTTGCGCAGCGTTGGACCGTTCCGGCTGACTTAGGGCCGTTCCTGCAAATCCAGCAGCGCTTGGTCGACAGCTTTGAGCGTCAGGACATCAGCACTTTTGTTGAAGACAGCTTCAACGTGATGCGCGCCGCCTACCCATTTGCTGACAACCCGTA
The DNA here is from genome assembly GCF_001411475.1 of Pseudomonas endophytica. Lineage (GTDB taxonomy): Bacteria > Pseudomonadota > Gammaproteobacteria > Pseudomonadales > Pseudomonadaceae > Aquipseudomonas > Aquipseudomonas endophytica. The sequence continues at coordinate 53,647 of NZ_LLWH01000013.1, forward strand.
CTTGCAGGAAACCGTCGAAAACCTACATCCGGCCATGAGCCGCGCCTATTACTTGGCTCTGGAGCAACGCAAAGCTGAGATGAGTGAGTTCTTGGCGCTGTTTGCAGAGTTGCTTGAGGCTGTTTTGGCGCGTGATTTTTCGCAAATTCGTGTAGTACTGAGCCGTTATGCTCAGCGCAGTTGTGACTTGGTGTTATCAGCCTTGACGGTTGCCTAAGCGTGCGCCTCAAGTGCATCAAGCTGGCGGGCTTCAAATCGTTTGTTGACCCGACAACCGTAAACTTTCCTAGCAATATGGCGGCCGTGGTCGGGCCTAACGGCTGCGGCAAGTCGAACATTATCGACGCCGTGCGCTGGGTGATGGGCGAAAGCTCAGCCAAAAACTTGCGCGGTGAGTCGATGACCGACGTCATCTTCAACGGCTCCACAAGCCGCAAACCTGTGAGTCAGGCCAGTATCGAGTTGGTGTTTGATAACACTGATGGAACGCTGCTCGGCGAATACGCGGCTTACGCTGAGATCTCCATCCGCCGTAAAGTGACCCGTGACAGCCAGACCACGTATTACCTCAACGGCACCAAATGCCGTCGGCGTGACATTACTGATATTTTCCTGGGAACCGGTCTAGGGCCGCGCAGCTACTCGATCATCGAGCAGGGCATGATCTCGAAATTGATCGAGTCCAAGCCCGAAGACCTGCGCAACTTTATTGAAGAAGCCGCCGGCATTTCCAAATACAAAGAGCGCCGTCGTGAAACCGAAAATCGGATTCGTCGCACTCACGAAAACCTCGCGCGTTTGACTGACTTACGTGAAGAGCTCGGGCGCCAGCTTGAGCGTCTGCATCGACAGGCTCAGGCGGCCGAGAAGTACCAAGAATACAAAGCCGAGGAGCGTCAGCTTAAAGCCCAACTGTCCGCGCTGCGTTGGCAAGCCTTAAACGAACAGGTTGGGCAGCGCGAGTCGGTTATTGGTGACCAAGAAGTCAGCTTTGAAGCGTTGGTTGCTGAGCAGCGAAACGCCGATGCCAGTATCGAGCGATTACGTGACGGGCACCATGATCTGTCAGAGCGCTTTAATTTGGTGCAAGGGCGGTTCTATTCGGTCGGTGGAGACATCGCACGCGTCGAGCAAAGTATTCAGCACGGTCAGCAGCGTTTGCGTCAATTGCAAGATGACTTGCGAGAGGCCGAGCGTTCACGACTCGAAACCGAGTCGCACTTGGGTCATGACCGGACCATGCTCGCCACGCTGGGTGAAGAACTCGACATGCTGGTGCCTGAGCAGGAACTGACCAGCGCGGCCGCAGAAGAGTCAGCGGCTGCCCTTGAAGAATCCGAAGTCACCATGCTCGCCTGGCAAGAGCAGTGGGAGGCTTTCAATCTGCGCTCGGCTGAGCCGCAACGTCAGTCTGAAGTCTTACAAGCGCGTATTCAGCAGTTAGAAACCAGCATGGAGCGAGTGGCCGAACGCCAGCGCCGCTTGGTGGAAGAGCGCGCCTTACTGGCGGCAGATCCCGAAGATGCTGCGATCCTTGAGCTGAGTGAGTTGCTGGCGACCAGTGAACTGACCCAAGAAGAGTTGCAAGCCAGCGAAGAGCAGCTAATCGAGCGTTTGGAGCAAGTACGCCACGACTTGCAGCTAGCGACCCACAACCAGCAGCAGGCGCAGGGTGAATTACAGCGTCTCAATGGTCGTTTGGCCTCACTTGAAGCATTGCAACAAGCCGCGCTAGACCCGGACGCAGGTGTTGCGCAGTGGCTGCGTGAACAGCAATTGGCTGAGCGTCCACGGTTGGCGGAAGGTTTGCGAGTTGAAGCAGGCTGGGAACTTGCGGTTGAGACAGTGCTGGGCGCTGACCTGCAAGCAGTCTTGGTGGATGATATTTCGCAAGTTGACCTGTCGGCCTTTGCGCAAGGTGATTTGCGCTTATTTAGCGCCGCGACCCAGTCAAACAGATTAGCGGGTAGTTTGCTGGACAAAGTCGACGCTGACTTTGACCTAGCGCCTTGGCTGGGGCAGGTCAAGCCGGTTGAAACCCTTGAGCAGGCGCTGGCTTTGCGGGCGCAACTGGCCGAGGGCCAAAGCCTTATCAGTCGCGACGGCTACTGGGTTGGGCGCAACTTTTTGCGAGTGCGTCGCGCCAGTGAGGCCGAAAGCGGCGTGCTGGCGCGTGGTCAGGAGATCCAGCGGCTGGGCAGTGAGCGCGAAGCGCATGAGACCGCCCTCGCTACCCTTGAAGACACGCTGCAACGCTTGCGTGAGCAACAAGTGGCTCAAGAGGACGCACGTGAGCAGATTCGTCGACGCTTGCAGGATGAAGCCCGTCAGCAAGGTGAGGTCAAAGCCAAGCTGTCTGCCAGTAAGGCCAAGGTTGAACAGCTAACCTTGCGTCGTCGGCGTCTGGACGAAGAGTTGGCCGAGCTTGGTGAGCAGCGTGAGTTAGAGCATGAGCACGTCGGTGAAGCGCGCTTGCGCTTACAAGACGCGCTGGATGCGATGGCAACGGACACCGAGCAGCGCGAGTTGCTATTAGCACAGCGCGACAGTTTGCGCGAGCGTCTAGACCGGATGCGTCAAGAGGCGCGCCAGCATAAAGATCATGCCCATCAGTTGGCGGTGCGTTTGGGTTCGCTAAAAGCACAGCACGACTCAACCCGCCAAGCGCTTGAGCGTTTAGAGCTGCAATCAGAACGATTGGCTGAAAAACGCGAGCAACTCACCTTGAATCTGGAGGAGGGCGAGGCTCCACTTGAGGAGTTGCGCTTAAAACTTGAGGAGTTACTCGACAAGCGGCTCACCGTTGATCAAGAGCTTAAAATTGCGCAGTTGGCCCTTGAAGACGCGGATCGTGAGCTTCGAGATGCTGAAAAGCGCCGAAACCAGGCGGAACAACAATCCCAGTTGATTCGTGGCCAGCTCGAGCAACAGCGCATGGAGTGGCAAGCACTGACGGTTCGACGTACTGCCTTGCAGGATCAATTGTTGGCAGATGGCTATGACTTGCACGGGGTGTTGGCTACGTTGAGCAATGAGCTCAATGAGCAACAGGCCGAAGAGGAGCTGGAGCGGATTGCTGCACGCATTCAACGTTTGGGTGCGATCAACCTCGCGGCCATTGATGAATATCAGCAGCAATCGGAGCGCAAGCGTTATTTGGATGCTCAAGATGCTGATTTGGTCGAAGCGCTGGATACCCTAGAAAACGTTATTCGTAAGATTGATAAAGAAACCCGGAGCCGCTTTAAAGACACCTTTGATCAGATAAATGGTGGATTACAGGCACTTTTCCCAAAAGTTTTCGGTGGCGGCAGCGCTTATTTGGAACTGACGGGCGAAGATTTACTCGATACAGGGGTGACTATCATGGCGAGACCGCCGGGCAAGAAAAACAGCACGATTCATTTGCTGTCCGGTGGAGAGAAAGCGCTAACGGCCTTGGCATTGGTTTTTGCCATTTTTAAACTCAATCCGGCGCCGTTTTGCATGCTTGACGAAGTGGATGCACCGCTTGATGACGCTAACGTTGGGCGCTATGCCAGGCTGGTCAAAGAGATGTCGCAGACGGTGCAATTCATCTACATCACGCATAACAAAATTGCCATGGAGATGGCTGATCAGTTGATGGGTGTGACGATGCATGAGCCTGGTTGTTCACGTCTTGTTGCGGTTGATGTTGAGGAAGCAATGGCAATGGTCGACGCATGAGCTATAAGCAAGTAAGGGTAAAATTTTCTTCACATAAGAAAATCCCTACAGACAAGACTGATGGTTTGTGAAGGTCGGTGGCCACAGAGGTTTAGCGCAAGGTGACAGACGGTGTAAAGTTATCTTTGGTCGTGTTAATTTAGCGTCTAATTTTTACACGTGGGTAAAACGCCATTCAGAACATAGAGTTGGCGCCACGTTTTAAAGGGCTTTAGGCTCTTCTTCATAGAATCATTTTTTTAGGGGCAAGGGATTACATGGAAATCGGTCTGCGCGAGTGGCTGATAGTCATCGGCATAGTGGTAATCGCCGGTATTCTTTTTGATGGCTGGCGCCGTATGCGCGGCGGCAAAGGCAAGCTCAAGTTTCGCCTTGATCGTAGCTTTTCCAATGCGCCCGATGAGGAAAACAGCGCCGAGCTATTGGGCCCGTCACGGGTTCTGGATACCCCGTCTCATAAGGAACCGCAGTTGGATGAGCATGATCTGCCATCGGTCAGCATGCCGCCCCGTGATAAGACCTCCAAGCGTGGCAAGCGCAGCGGTGAGCCTAGCCAAGGCGACTTGAACCTTAATCTTGATCTTGAAGATGACGGTCCGCACTTTAGTGCGCGTGACGATGATGCCCCGGCTGAAAGCAAGCCGCGTGGGCGCCAAGCACCAGCAGCAGCCGGTGTAGAAAGCAAAGAGCCTGCGCAAGCGGCAGAGGAAGTGCTAGTTATCAGTGTCATCAGCCGTGACCCTGCTGGCTTCAAAGGTCCAGCGCTGTTACAGAATATTCTTGAAAGCGGCTTGCGCTTCGGTGAGATGGATATTTTCCACCGTCACGAGAGCATGGCCGGTAACGGCGAAGTTCTATTCTCGATGGCCAATGCTGTGAAACCAGGCGTGTTTGATCTGGATGACATTGATCTGTTCAGCACGCCAGCAGTGAGTTTCTTTCTCGGCTTGCCGGGGCCACGTCATCCCAAGCAGGCCTTTGATGTGATGGTTGCAGCTGCCCGCAAGCTGTCACAAGAACTCAATGGCGAGCTCAAAGACGATCAGCGCAGTGTCCTGACGGCCCAGACCATCGAGCACTACCGTCAGCGTATCGTCGAATTCGAGCGTCGTGCACTGACTCAAAAACGCTGAGCCGCGGGGCCCTGTATTGGCGCCCGCTGAACGCGAAATGAATTAACACTTGAGCAGCTTCGGCTGCTCTTTTGCTTTGTGAGAGAACACCCAATGAACGCCGCCAACACCCGAATTCTAGAGCTGCGCGCTGAGCTGGATCTGCATAACTATCGCTATCACGTACTCGATGAACCGAGCATTCCAGACGCCGAGTACGATCGTCTGTTTCGTGAACTTAAAGCGCTGGAAGCTGAGCATCCGGAGCTGGTAACGCCTGATTCGCCGACTCAGCGCGTGGGCAGTGTGGCGTTGTCAGCATTCACCCAAGTACGTCACGAAATCCCCATGTTGAGCTTGGGGAACGCGTTTGATGAAGCGGATATGCGCGAGTTTGATCGTCGCGTCAATGAAGGCTTGGATTTGCCAGCGGGCGACTTGTTTGGCGGCGGTGTTGAAGTTCAATACAGCTGCGAGCCCAAGCTGGACGGTCTGGCGGTCAGCTTGTTGTATCAAAACGGGGTTTTGGTACGCGGTGCCACCCGTGGTGATGGCACCACAGGCGAGGACATTAGCGTTAACGTGCGTACCGTGCGCAATATCCCGCTCAAGTTGCAAGGCAGTGGCTGGCCTACAGTGCTTGAAGTGAGGGGCGAGGTGTTTATGTCCAAGGCCGGTTTTGATCGCCTGAATGAATCTCAAGCGGCGCTAGGCGGCAAAACCTTTGCCAACCCGCGCAACGCCGCGGCAGGCAGCTTGCGTCAGTTGGATTCAAAAATCACTGCCAGCCGACCGTTAGAGTTTTGCTGTTACGGTCTGGGGCAAGTCTCTGAAGAGTTTTCCGATACTCACATTGGCAACCTCAAACAGTTGCAGCAATGGGGTTTGCCCGTCAGTCATGAGCTAAAGCTGGCGAACGGTATTGCTGAGTGTTTGGACTATTACCGCGATATTGGCGAGCGCCGCGCCTCATTGGCTTACGAAATTGATGGTGTTGTTTTCAAGGTCAACAGCTTGGCTGCTCAGCGTGAACTGGGATTTCGCGCCCGCGAGCCGCGCTGGGCAATCGCCCATAAGTTTCCGGCAATGGAAGAACTAACTGAGTTGCTGGATGTTGAGTTTCAAGTGGGGCGCACAGGCGCGGTGACGCCGGTGGCTCGCCTCAAGCCGGTTAAAGTCGCAGGGGTTACGGTGTCCAACGCCACCTTGCACAACATGGACGAAGTGGCGCGTTTGGGCTTGATGATTGGCGATACGGTGATTATTCGCCGTGCCGGCGATGTGATTCCGCAGGTGGTGCAAGTGGTAGTGGATCGCAGGCCTGACAATGCGCGGCCCGTACACATTCCCGAAAGCTGCCCGGTGTGCGGTTCGCACGTTGAACGCACGCAATTGATCAAGCGCAGCAAGGGTCGCGAAACCATCAGCGAGGGCGCGGTGTATCGCTGCGTCGGTCGCTTGGCCTGCGGAGCCCAACTGAAGCAAGCAATCATTCATTTTGTTTCGCGACGGGCAATGGACATAGAGGGGCTGGGTGAAAAAAGCGTTGAGCAATTAGTCGATGAAGGTTTGGTGAGTTCTCCGGCCGACCTATACATCCTGACTTTTGAACAAATCGTCGACCTAGAAGGGTTTGCCGAGTTATCGAGCAAAAACTTGTTATCAGCCATTGCTGATAGCAAACGCCCGACATTGGCGCGTTTTATCTATGCGTTGGGTATCCCTGATGTGGGGGAGGAGACGGCTAAGGTACTTGCCCGCTCATTGGGTTCATTAGAGCGCGTACAGCGTGCGTTGCCGCAAGTGCTTACCTACCTGCCAGACGTGGGCCTAGAAGTGGCTCATGAGATCCATAGCTTTTTCAGCGACGAGCATAATCAGCAGGTGATTAGCCAATTGTTGGAGCGAGGTCTGGAATTACAGGATCAGGGGGAGTTGGGCGCTGAATTTACAGCCAGCGCGACCTTAAATGGGCTGATCGACAAGCTGCACATCCCTTTTGTTGGGCCGGGCGGGGCGCAAAAGTTGGCCGACAAGTTTGACACCCTTGAGCGTGTGATAAACGCCGATTGGCTAGATATGCGTCAGGCATTACCTGAAAAACAAGCCAAGGCCGTGCGCGAATTCTTCGACAACCCGGATAATGCGCGTTTGGCGCTGGACGTTGAAGCGCAACTGCGCGACTTCGGCATGCACTGGCTAAGTCAGAAAAAAACCGTAGAAGGTCTACCGTTGGCCGGACAGACTTGGGTGTTAACCGGCTCATTAGAATTAATGAGTCGTGACGTCGCCAAAGACAAGCTCGAAAGCCTTGGCGCTAAAGTCTCAGGCTCCGTCTCCGGTAAAACCCATTGCGTTGTAGCAGGACCTGGCGCTGGCTCAAAGTTGACCAAAGCCAACGAGCTGGGCCTCAAAGTGCTGGACGAAGAAACTTTTGTAGCCTTTTTGAAAGAGCAGGGTGTACCGCTGGAGTAATCGTTTGCTGAGCTGCGATCTTTTGATTAGCCAGATCAAAAGATCGCCAGACCCGCGTCTGTGGGATGTCTCGGCCCGAATCCAAGTGCTTGAGCCCATTCATTTTTTTATTCTTGCAGCAATGGTTGTAACTTTTCGTCAGACAGGTACAATGGCGCCGTTCGCTGCTAGGCGGATGTTGTTATGGTGACCCTATCGGTCCCTCCGCAACGATTACCCGTGAACCTGGTCAGATCCGGAAGGAAGCAGCCACAGCGGGAACATTGTGTGCCGGGGTGTGGCTGGTGGGGTTGCCTCCATTCTCTAAGTCCTTGATCCTCCAAGGATTTTAAAATCAAAAATCTCGAAATTTCTCAGTAAAGTAGCCTCTGAGTCGATGGGCTGTGCTGACGATTTACCTTGGTCCAGTTTTGCGATTAAACACTTCAGACGGCGCTATCTCATTGCTAAGTGTTTATAACTGAATGAGAGATTGGTTGCGAACGGCTTTGCTGTACCTTGTATTTATCGTTTAGAACTAAGTAGCGTGCTCTAAGTGAAGGTTTGATGATCGCGAGACGAGTGCTTTTGTTTAACCGTCATGCGCTGAATATGGCTCAATAGAGTGTCTTGATGAGCCGCCCGGCTCAGCGTCGTCTAAATAAATAAGTTTTTGTCGGATGAGCAGAAGTGCTCATTGTGCTATTCCTAATGGTCGGAATAAGCAAGTTGATATTCAATGGTCATCAGTGAGTTCGTTGTTTTTTTCTTTTTGAGTGATGGAGGGTGTAGTTGATTCATTCTCGCTTTGAATGTATGAAATAAATTCGGCATATTTTTTCATGGCGAATCTAGGATGAACATTAACTAAGTACTTTCTGACTGTCGTGCAATAAAATTCATAGTAAAAGTCCTCTTGGCAGTCATGCGTGCCTAAGCAATAACTGATTTGTGTGTGAATAAAAATCACTTTAGCGAAAATAACCCCCTTGTCGTTGGATAGTTGGTTTTGTGCGTCAGCGTCTAGACTGTTGTAATAGCGAAAATCCTCAAATGTATCTTCAAGATGGATTAGGAGTGTTAGGAACTCACCATCAATAGTGATTCGTCTGTGTGGATTAAAGCGATCTTTGAATGTCCATGTCATGGGGTTGCAGTCCGTTTAAGGTGCTGTGTGGGCACCACAATAATTTTAGAGTTATTAATCAATAGGCGTGTTTGCTAAAAACTTGCCCTCCTGAGGTAGTGCGCAGGATGCAGCGTTGGTAGCGCCGTCCATAAAAAACTCAATCCTTCCTGTGGGCGTTTCTTTTGATGGCCACTTCTCAATGTTGTGTGCGAGCTTTTTAATATCTTTTGTGAATTCTGATGTGGGGTAAAGCTCGTAAAGTGTCCGTCCATTTTTTGCCGCACTGCGCGCGTGTTTGTGAGCATGGACGTGCCCGGCATAGTGTAAAAACACGTTGAATTCTTCGGTGTATTCGCGTTGTAGCGTATCAAATGCTCTTCGGCCTTCGCGCATATTCATCACCTTATTGATAACGATTCTGAAGTTGTTTATGCGGTGCTGGCCTCTGAATTGGTTAATAAGTGCTTTGTTACACGCAATGGCTGTCGGTTCATTATTGATAATAAGCAGTATATCGTGTGAGGCGCTCAAAAAATTCAGGGTCGAATGGTTGATGCCTGGTGCGGTGTCAACAATGAGTATGTCTACATTGCTCGATAGAGTGTTGAGCGCATTAACGATGCCGAAATGATGAGCCGAGCTTAAGTTTCGCGTTATATTTGGCAAACTGCTGCCCAGAATTAACGTGATGCCTTTAGGCCCGTTAACAATGACTTCACCCAGTGAGCAGCGGCCTTCAATTAAGTCTGTGAGGGTGTGCCTAGGTATTAAATTCAGCAGCGTTGCAAGACTTGGAAGTTCCAGGTTGGCATCTAAAAGCGCCACTCTTTTTCCACGCTCAGCTAAAGCAACAGAAAGGTTGAGTGAAAGCGTACTCTTGCCAGTTCCACCTTTGCCGCTTGCAATAACGACTGCTTGAGGGGGCTTCATAGAGTTCATAGATGCGTTACTGTGTTGGCTTTCTGAGTGGGCTGCACAGAAAAATTGAAAGGCTCAGTGTGCATTTTTTATTTTTTTATTCTGAACTTGGTGTAGCTGCTTTTAGGTCCAAAGATGCCAGTGTCGCCTGTTAGCCTATAAATAGAAGCTCGAAACAAAGCAGTTGAGAGCGTGCAGTTATAGGATCTAATTTTTTTAAAAGCCCATATCCATCCCCGTTTTTTCTTGTTGCTTATCATAGAGCTTATAACCGTATCGATTAAAAAATTTTACACAAACTTTTGGTAGCGATATGGTTACACACATGAGTTGTTGCGGTAAGTGTCTCGTGGAGCGAATGTGGTGTTCAATCGTGCAAGGCGTATTGACATTACTCCGATGAATCATTGAATATTTCATCGTAACCCCCTCAGCTCGCGAGGGTTAGCCGATTTGATCCTATGCCCTGGATGAGTGGTAGATGTATAAAATTAGCAAGTCATATGTGCATCTGCTTGGTAGTGCCTTAGGGCATAAATATCCTTATGTTGATCAATTAGATGCTTCGTTTATGGGGAAGAGTGATGAGTATATTGATATAACCTTTGTGTATGAGTGGTTAGCTGATTTGGCAGTGAAAATGGGTGATCCTGATCTTGGACTGAAAGTGTTTAATAATAGTCACCCTGCAATGCTAGGTATTTTGGGCTACGCGGTCATGTCATGCGCAACACTGGGGCAAGCGTTGGAGCGGTTCGTGACCTATCATGCTTTAATCAGTGATGGTTCATTGCTGAAGCTCGAATTTCAAGAGCAATTTATCAAGTTGATCGGATTCGAAATAGGCTGTAAAGCGCCTCGGGCCTTTATTGATTCTGGAGCGGCAGTTGTATTGTCATTGATCAAGTGGTTGGTTCCAGATCGTCAGCTCAGTCTTTTAAGGGTAGAGCTTGTATACCCTGAGCCGGAAAAGTTGGATGAGTTAAAGGCCGTATTCGGTCATGAGATCAAGTTTTCCGCAGCCCTGAATAGTTTGATGTTCCCCCGCGAAATTTATGATTACCCTTTGATTTCAGCCTCACCAACGCTCGACAGTATACATTCAGACTTGCTGGGCGCTCAGTTGCAGAAAGTGGTCGGTGGATTGATGTCGGTCAGGGTTAAGAAAATTATTAAAGATGAGTTATTTGCAGGCTGTATTCCGACCCTAAAATCTACTGCGAGGCGTTTAAAAGTGAGCTCTAGAACCTTGCAATATGCGCTGCAAAGCGAGGGGCTATGCTTCACGGCTGTTTTTGATGGCGCGCGCAAAGAGCTTGCTCATTACTTGCTCAAGCACACCCGTTATAGCTTGAAGTATGTGTGCGCTACGTTGGGTTATTGTGAAAGAAGTAGTTTTCATAAATCGTCGTTACGCTGGTTTGATATGACACCTCAGCAGTACCGCAATAACATGGATTTACGGGTCAGTTCTTAAGGTACTGATTGGCGTGTTAAGTTCGGCTTAAAAATTATTGAGATGTTCTTAAACCCATAATTTAGGCTTTGTAAACGTGGAGGGAAGTGTCTTAGTCAGCGGATAACTCTAGATCCAGTAAACGCAGATTTTGGGTGATGTTATAACTTCTTTGGTGTTTTGCGTGCGCTGAGCACTTTACGATCAACAACGGCTTTATAGACATTGCGCACCGTCTATGAGGCTGTCGAAGCGAGCTGCGCTCGTCGCAAGCGGCTCCTTAGGAATCTGCGAGCAGTTTAAAGTGCGCATCGGATGCAATTTTGCCCTTGCTCCGCTAGCATTAGCCCCCTCCGCTTTTTAGACGCGACGGTTATCAATGAGTTATCAGGTTCTTGCACGTAAATGGCGTCCGCGCTCGTTCCGCGAAATGGTCGGCCAGACCCATGTGCTCAAGGCTCTGATCAATGCTTTGGACAGTCAGCGCCTGCACCACGCCTATTTATTTACGGGTACGCGTGGCGTCGGCAAGACCACCATTGCGCGGATCATCGCCAAATGCCTGAATTGTGAAACAGGTATCACCTCGACACCCTGCGGGACCTGTTCGGTGTGTCGCGAAATTGATGAAGGGCGTTTTGTCGACCTGATCGAGATCGACGCCGCGAGTCGTACCAAGGTTGAGGACACCCGTGAACTGCTTGATAACGTGCAGTATGCGCCTAGCCGTGGGCGCTTTAAGGTCTACCTGATCGACGAAGTGCACATGCTTTCCAGCCATTCTTTCAATGCGCTGTTGAAAACCCTCGAAGAACCGCCGCCCTACGTCAAATTCATTTTGGCGACCACCGACCCACAAAAACTGCCAGCAACGATTCTGTCCCGTTGCCTCCAGTTTTCGCTTAAGAACATGACGCCGGAGCGTGTTGTCGAGCATTTGAGTCAAGTGTTAAGTGTCGAAAACGTACCCTTTGAAGACGATGCACTGTGGCTGCTAGGTCGAGCCGCAGATGGTTCGATGCGTGACGCCATGAGCCTTACCGATCAGGCAATTGCATTCGGTGAAGGCAAAGTGCTGGCGACGGATGTGCGGGCCATGCTTGGGACCCTAGACCACGGCCAAGTATTTGATCTGTTGCATGCTTTGATTGAGGGCGATGCGCGGGCGTTGCTGGAGGCGGTACGACATTTAGCCGAGCAAGGCCCGGACTGGAATGGCGTGCTCAGCGAGATCCTCAATGTCTTCCACCGTGTGGCCATTGCCCAGGCGCTGCCTGAGGGCGTTGATAACGGCCAGGGTGATCGCGACCGCGTATTGGCCCTCGCGCAAGCGTTGCCGAGTGAAGACGTACAGTTTTATTACCAGATGGGTTTGATTGGTCGACGCGACTTGCCGCTGGCGCCAGATCCGCGTGGCGGCTTCGAAATGGTCTTGCTGAGGATGCTGGCTTTCCGCCCAGCGGACACCGGCGATGCGCCGAGTCAGCCGCTAAAGCCAGTGGGGATCAGCCAGGCCACAGTTGATTCCGCCTCCACAGTGGCTGGCACGACCGCCGTCGCGCCAGTGAGTGTGCCGAGCGCTGAACCCGCACCGGTGGCTGAAGTAGCGGCGGTGGCTGAAGTTGTCGCGCCAACGCCTCAAGTGATTGCACCAGTGACGGCTGCTCCGGCGCCCGCAGTAGCTGAAATCGACTTGCCATGGAATGACCGCCCAGCGCCCGTGATCGACGATGAGATCACGCCAGAGCCAGTGCTTGAAACGGTCAGTGAGCAACCAAATTTGGCGCCTATGCCGTTGCCAACGCCAGACAGCGCGGTCCCGGATGCCCCGGAGTGGGTAGCTGCGCCAAACGATCAGCCAACGCCCGCGCAAGTCGATGCGGCGTTATCTGGTATGGATCGCGACGATGAGCCTCCTCTGGATGAAGACTACAGCGAGCCGGACATGGACTCAGCGGCTTACAGCTACCTAGACGAATTGGCCAGCGAACACGCGGTCGAGCCGCAACCAGAACCTGAGCCATTACCTGCGGCAATGCCTGCCACGGGGCTGGCCCTTGAATGGCTCAATATGTTCCCCCAACTACCCGTATCGGGGATGACGGCGAGCATTGGCGCTAACTGCACCTTGATTGCAGTGGACGGGGATGACTGGTTGCTGCACTTGGATCCGGCCCATAGCGCGCTGTTTAACTCGACCCAGCAGCGTCGTCTGAATGATGCGTTGAACCAGTTCCACCAACGTACACTCAAAGTCACTATTGAGTTGGTTAAGCCGGAGCAAGAAACCCCAGCCCAAGCGGCCTCGCGCTTGCGAGCAGAGCGTCAGCATCTGGCAGAAGAGTCGATCTACGCCGACCCGTTGGTTCAGCAAATGATTGAGCAGTTCGGCGCGGCCGTTCGCGACGATACGATTCAACCTGTGGACGTTATAGAGGCTCAGGTTTCGTGACGTCCGGGTAAAAATTTACAGCTCGCAAGCATGATGAGTGCGGGTGCATTGTCCAAATAACGTTTGAGGTGATTCCCATGATGAAAGGTGGCATGGCCGGCCTGATGAAGCAGGCGCAGCAGATGCAGGAAAAAATGGCCAAGATGCAGGAAGAACTGGCCAATGCTGAAGTCACCGGTAAAGCAGGTGGCGATATGGTGACCGTGGTCATGACCGGCCGTCATGACGTCAAGCGCGTGAGCATTGACCCAAGCCTGCTCGAAGGCGTGAGTGAAGATGACCGCGAAGTGCTGGAAGACCTGTTCGCCGCAGCCGTTAATGACGCTGTACGCAAGATCGAAGCCAACAATCAGGACAAAATGTCTGGTGTAACCGCTGGCATGCAACTGCCGCCAGGCATGAAGTTGCCGTTCTAAGGTGCTCAAAAATGCCGGGCCCTGAGCCCGGCATTTTTTTGCCTGCTCGGCGGGCATTTGACGCTGGATCAGCCCGCGGGTATAAACCGCCTCTTGTTGTTTTGTCGGACCTTTCTCTATGAGCTTCAGCCCCCTTATTCGTCAACTGATTGATGCCTTGCGGACTTTGCCAGGTGTCGGGCAAAAGACGGCGCAACGCATGGCTCTGCAACTGTTAGAGCGCGATCGCAGTGGCGGATCGCGTTTGGCGCTGGCCTTGAGTCAGGCGATGGATGGCGTAGGTCATTGCCGCCTGTGCAGAACCCTGACCGAAGATGACCTATGCCCGCAGTGTGCCGACGTGCGTCGCGACGACACGTTGCTGTGTGTGGTTGAAGGGCCAATGGATGTGTACGCCATTGAGCAGACCGGCTATCGCGGACGTTACTTTGTGCTCAAGGGGCATTTGTCGCCGCTCGACGGTCTTGGGCCGGAGGCGATTGGTATCCCGCAACTGATGACGCGCATCGCCGAGCAGGGCACCTTTAAGGAAGTGATATTGGCCACCAACCCGACCGTGGAAGGTGAAGCCACCGCGCATTACATTGCGCAACTGTTGAACAGTAAGGGGCTGATCGCTTCGCGTATTGCCCACGGCGTACCGCTGGGTGGCGAACTGGAGTTGGTCGATGGCGGGACCTTGGCGCACTCATTTGCCGGGCGTAAACCGATCGCCTTGTGACGGTAAAACCCCCGCAGGCTGCGCTCTTTTGATCTTTAAAGATCGCAGCCTTCGTACTTCGGCAGCGCCTACCGGTTTACTCAGTCAACGAGAACTCAGTCAGGCTAAATGTCGGTACGCCGATGCTTTGCAACCGCGTTGAACCGCCCAATTCGGGCAAGTCAATAATCGCCGCCGCCTCAAACACCTGTGCGCCCATGCGGCGAACCAGATTTACTGCGGCGATCAGCGTACCGCCTGTGGCGATCAAGTCGTCGACCAGCAGTAGCGAATCACCTTCGCACAAGCTGTCTGCATGGACTTCCAGAAGCGCCTCGCCATACTCGGTCTGATAACCTTCTGCCAGTACGTCAGCGGGCAGCTTGCCCTGCTTACGAAACAGGATCAGCGGTTTGTTAAGTTGATGCGCAAGTACTGAACCGATCAAAAAGCCGCGGGCATCCATTGCGCCTATATGGCTGAAATCAACTTCAACGTAACGTTCGATCAACCTGTCGGCGATCACCCGCATGGCGCGGGGTGATTGATAAAGCGGGGTGATATCGCGAAAGATCACGCCGGGCTTGGGGAAATCAAGCACCGGACGGATGAGGGCTTTGAGACAGAAGTCGTTGACCATGGGGTAAGAAGTTTCCTAGCGGGCTTCGGAGCCGCCAGTATAGGTCTTATCAGACTTCTAGCGAACCGCCAGCCAAAGCGCAGAGCTTGATTGGGTCAAGAATCTTGACTTCTTTGCCCTCGGCGATGATTAGCTGGTTTTCTTGTAAGCGGGTGAATACGCGAGAAACTGTTTCAACGGCCAAGCCTAAGTAGTTGCCGATTTCATTGCGCGACATGCTCAAGCGGAACTGGTTGGCAGAAAAGCCACGGGCGCGGAATCGAGCGGACAGATTTACCAAAAACGTTGCAATACGCTCATCTGCGGTCTTTTTCGATAGCAGCAGCATCATTTGCTGATCGTCACGGATTTCACGGCTCATGATGCGCATTAACTGACGACGCAATTGCGGCAGTTGCACTGAAAGTTCGTCCAGACGCTCGAAGGGAATTTCGCAAACGGGCGTCGTTTCTAACGCTTGAGCGGACACAGGGTAAGTTTCAGTATCCATGCCCGACAGACCAACCAACTCGCTCGGTAAGTGAAAGCCGGTAATTTGTTCTTCGCCACTGTCACTTAGGCTGAACGTTTTAAGTGCACCGGAACGTACTGCATAGACCGAGCCGAACGTATCGCCCTGACGAAACAAAAACTCGCCCTTTTTCAGTGGGCGGCCGCGTTTAACAATTTCTTCTAACGCATCCATGTCTTCCAAATTCAACGAAAGCGGCAAACAGAGCGGAGCAAGACTGCAGTCCTTGCAGTGAGCCTGGCTATGAGCGCGCACTTTTACTGGCTCGGACATCTCTTAAATCCTTGTAGGAAAACACACATAAGATGCAAGGGTAACCCAGTGCGGGAGGTGAGGCCAGCGCGTCAATAGTGTGCATTTTATTCCAGCGCTGAACCCGCTCAAATGCCGTATTAAGAGCCTTGAAAATAGGGCTTAGGCCAATGTCTATTGGACTTTCGCCGCAGTGAGCGTTAGATCACCCGCGAGTAACGCTGACGGCTTTGCTGCCCAAGATAACTATCGAACACCATGCAAATAGAACGCACCAATAATCGTCCTGCAGGTAGTACCGTCAGTTGCTCGCCGTTAAGAGCAATCAAACCATCTGCGGCCATGGTTTCAAGAGCTGACCACTGGCCTGAGAAATACCCCCTGAAGTCGATATTGAATGCCTGCTCGATGCGCGCGAACGACACGTGCAAATTGCAGATAATTTGCTGAATCACCTCCCGCCGAATTCGATCATCCTGATTGCACAGCAAGCCACGACTGATCGAGACTTGCTCGCTACGCAAAGTGTGTTGATAACTCGTAATGTCGCTGTCGTTTTGACAATACAGATCGCCTATTTGGCTGATCGCGGACACACCCAGCCCGATCAAGTCGCAATGACCATGGGTGGTGTAACCCTGAAAATTACGCTGTAGCGTGGATTCCTCCTGGGCTATCGCCAGCTCATCGTCGGGCAATGCGAAATGGTCCATGCCGATGTAGCGATAACCCGCTGCGGTCAGTTGCTCAATAGTTTGCTCAAGCATGTGGAGTTTTTCGGCAGGAGAGGGCAGCTCGCTGGTATTGATTCGACGTTGAGGTTTGAAACGCTCTGGCAGGTGCGCGTAATTGAAGACTGACAAACGATCGGGTTGCAGGCTGATCACTTCCTCAATAGTGCGAGCAAAAGCGTGGGGAGTTTGTTTCGGCAAGCCATAGATGAGGTCGATGTTGATCGAGCGAAACTGCAAGGTGCGCGCAGCATCAATGATGGCGCGGGTTTCTTCTAGGCTTTGCAAGCGGTTGACTGCTCGCTGCACGGCGGGGTCGATGTCTTGCAGGCCAATGCTTACGCGATTAAAGCCCAGTTCGCGCAGCAAGCCCATGGTTGACCAGTCGGCTTCGCGAGGATCAATCTCAATGCCGTAGTCGCCGGAGTCATCGTTGAGCAGATTGAAATGCTGGCGCAAATGGCCCATTAACTGGCGCAGCTCATCGTGGCTTAAAAAGGTTGGCGTGCCCCCGCCAAAATGCAATTGCTCGACGGTCTGCTTGGGATCGAGATGACAGGCAACAAGATTGATTTCCTGTTCCAGTCGCTTCAAATAAGGCTGCGCACGGCCACGGTCTTTTGTGATGACTTTGTTGCAGGCGCAGTAGTAGCAAATATTGGCGCAAAACGGCACATGCACATACAGCGAAAGCGGACGCTGGGCTTTGCGGCTATCGCGCAGCGCGTGCAAAAAGTCGAATGAGCTGATCTGGTCGTGGAACTGCATGGCTGTCGGGTACGAGGTGTAACGCGGCCCGGCGAGGTCGTAGCGGCGAATTAGATCTGAGTCCCAACGAATAGCGTCGAGCATGCGGGCATTCTCCAGGGATGGCTGGCAATGCTCGGGAGTCTAGGGGCAGTGAATTTATCGCACCTTGATTTGTATCAACGCCAGCTCTGGGCAACAAAAATCGACGGGGTTCGTCAATCAGTTCTCTCTTTTGCCGGGTTACCCACTGCGCAAAACCTGTGCGAGGCCAGCGTGGTTTAACGGGGCCTCTAAGATCAAAAACCAGATCAAAAACCACGCAACTCCACCTTTAATGCCCCATCAACCAATGCTGATGTGGCCCGGGCAGGGTCCAGAGGCCGAATAGCATCACGCACACACCACCCGCCATGCGTACGCTGCGCTTTCGCAGGAGGGCGGTCATGCGTTCGGCCGCTAAACCGGTGGCCAACAATACGGGCCATGTACCAAGGCCGAAAGCGAGCATCAGTAAGGCGCTGTCGAGGGCGTTGCCCTGGCTGGCAGACCAGATCAGCGTGCTGTAAACCAATCCGCACGGCAACCAGCCCCATAGCGCACCTAAGAGCAGGGCGCGTGGGAGGCTCGATACCGGTAATAACCGGCCCGCCAGTGGCTGCACGTACCGCCACACACCGCGTCCTAAGCGTTCAATGCGGGTCAGGCCGCTCCACCAGCCCGCAAGGTACAAGCCCATCACAATTAGCAGCAATCCTGCCATAACTCGCATCAGCAGGGCCGCCGGACTGTTAGCCACGGCCCAGCCCGCCAGCCCCATAAGAAAACCCGCTGTGGCATAACTGAGTACTCGGCCCAGGTTGTAAGCCAGTAGCAGCTTAAAGCGTCGGCTGCGTTGCTCTTTGGGGATGGCGAACGTCAGCGCGCCCATCAGGCCGCCGCACATACCCAAGCAATGCCCGCCGCCAAGCACGCCTAAAATAATCGCTGACACGAACAGCGGAGCTAATTCAGACATGGGGCGGCGCTTGCTTATTGGCCGCATGCCGATGGCTGTCTTTGGCCTCATCCACGGCAGCGGTGTGCTGTGGGTCTTCGTCATCAAACAGGATGCTATGGGCGGGGCTGTCCAGGTCGTCGTATTGGCCGCTGTCTACCGCCCAAAAGAAGATGAAGATGGCGATCGCGACGATCAACAGGGCCGCTGGGATCATGATGTAAAGCGCTGGCATAAAGGCTCCAGGCGACCGGTTCAGGCCGGTAGCGGGCGAGTGTTCGGCGTGGGTTGAGTCTGCGCCTGACGCGGCATGCGGGTCAGACGCAGAGCGTTAAGCACCACGATCAACGAACTGATCGACATGCCGACCGCGGCCCAGACTGGTGTAATCCAGCCCAGCGCCGCGAAGGGCAGCATAAGGCCGTTATACACGCTGGCCCACAGCAGGTTTTCGATGATTACCCGGCGTGTCCGACGGGCTAGGCTAAAGGCTTGGACCAAAGCCCCCAAATGATTGGACAGCAACACGGCATCCGCACTGGTTTTAGCCAGGTCGGTGGCCGAGCCCATTGCCACGCTGATGTCAGCGGCGGCCAACACCGGTACGTCGTTCACCCCGTCACCGAGCATCAATACGGTGCGGCCTTGGGCGTGCAGGTCTTTAAGTACGCGTAGTTTGTCATCTGGGCTCAATCCGCCTTGAGCTTCATCAATGCCCAGTTCAGCGGCCACGCTCGCCACCATCGGCGAACTGTCGCCCGACAGCAGTAGCGTGCGCCAGCCGCGAGCGTTGCACGCCGCTAACAGTTTGGGGGCGTCAGCGCGAAGGCGGTCGTCGAGTACCAGCCACGCCAGCACACCTTCAGTGTCACCCAGCAACAACCATTGGCCGGGTTCGTTTGGCATCTCAGGGATCGGGCAGTGGCTCAGTTCGCAGACAAAGCGTGGCTGGCCAATGCGCAAACGGTGCTCGCCAACTAGCCCCTCAAGGCCCAGCCCCGGCGTGCTGTGCACGTCTTTGGCAGCGTGGGGGGCACGGCCAAAAGCCCGGGCAATTGGATGTTCAGAACGGTTTTCGAGGGCGGCCGCGAGGGCGAGGCACTGATCGCTGCTCAGGTCACGCAAGGGTCGAATGCTGCGCAAGGCGAGACGACCCTCGGTCAAGGTGCCGGTTTTGTCGAAGATCACCGTGTCAATTTTGTTCAAGCCTTCAAGCACGTGGCCACGGGTCAACAACAGACCGAGTGAGTGCAAGGTGCCGGTGGCAGCGGTCAACGCGGTTGGGGTTGCCAGCGACAGTGCGCAAGGGCAGGTAGCCACCAGCATCGCTAGAACGATCCAGAACGCTCGATCCGGGTCGAGTTGCCACCAGATAAGGCCAATTGCTAGCGCTGCGATCAATGAGAACAGCAAAAACCATTGCGCCGCCTTGTCCGCGATTTGGCCCAGACGCGGCTTCTCGTTTTGCGCCCGGTCCAGCAAGCGTACGATGGCTGATAGACGCGTATCTTGGCCCAGAGCCAGTACTTGCACCGTTAACACGCCCTCGACATTCAAGGTGCCCGCGGTCACTGCATCGCCCACGTTGCGCGATTGCGGTAGGTACTCGCCGGTCAGGAGTGATTCGTCAATGCTCGATTGACCCTCGACAATCTTGCCGTCTGCCGGCAGGACTGCGCCGGGATGCACCAATACCTTGTCGCCTACTTTGAGTTCACTCAGCAAAATGCGCTCGCTCTGGCCGTCATCACTCAGGCGTAGGCACGAGGCGGGCAATAGGTTGACCAACTGCGCGGTGGCAGCTGCCGTACGCTGACGAGCGCGACGCTCAAGGTAACGTCCGGCCAGCAAGAACAGGGCGAACATCCCGACGGCATCGAAATACAGCTCGCCGACCCCGGTAATAGCGGTCCAGATACCCGCCACGTAGGCACCGCCAATGGCCAGCGACACCGATACATCCATCGTCAGATGACGGGTGCGCAGATCACGCATAGCGCCTTTGAAAAAAGGAGCACAGCTGTAAAACACGATTGGCGTTGTCAGAAACAGCGCAAACCAGCGCAGGATGGTGTGCATCTCTGAGCTAAGGTCGATGTTGAACTCGGGCCAAGTGGCCATGGTTGCCATCATCGCCTGAAACCACAGCAACCCCGCAACACCCAGTTGGCGCAAGGCCAGACGATTGTCGCTGGCCAATTGCTCCGCCGCCCGATCTGCTTGATACGGGTGAGCGGCGTAGCCGATATGGCGCAACTCGCTCAGCACTTCGCTCAAGGGCAGTCGGTTGTCGGCCCAGCGTAGGTACAAGCGATGGTTAGACAGGTTGAGCCGGGCTTCGCTCACGGCGGGTAAGCGCATCAGGTGTTTTTCAATGAGCCAGCCACAAGCGGCACAACTGATGCCTTCGATCAGCAGCGTAGTTTCGGCTTGATCGCCTTCGTGCCTTACAAAAGGTTTTTGCACATCAGGCCGGTCATACAGGGCCAGCTCTTGCGCCAGTTGCACCGGCAACGCCTGAGGGTTGGCAGAGGCTTCGCTGCGGTGCTGGTAGTAGCTTTGCAGTCCTCCGGCCACAATGGCCTGCGCCACCGCTTGGCATCCGGGGCAGCAGAATTCACGGGTCTGGCCCAGAACGTCGGCGCTAAAGCGGCTGCCGGGCGGAACCGGCAGGGCGCAGTGATAGCAGGGAGTGGGAGAGGTCATAGTGTGCGCGCTGGGAGCTTGGTAATATTTTGGAAACGCTGTAATACAGTTACTTCTTGCGATCTTCTGCGCCTTGAATCGGCTCATCGCCGAGCATCAGGTCTTTATCATGATCGACCAGCTCTTCTTCAAACAGGCGCCACGTCTTGCCGCCTGCAACCCCCAGCAGCTCGACAAAGCGACGCCCTTCAACCTTGTCATCCAATTGGCCGGTGTAACGCCCTGGTGCTGATGGGCTTTGGATTAGGATGAGCCCGCGGTCCTTTTCAGGTTGGGTGGGCGAAATCAAGTTCAGCTCCAGCGTTTGCGGCTGGCTGTTGCCTTCGAGCAACAGCACCACTTCGCCGGTCAATTCGTCCAAGCGCAACTTGGCTTTGAGCTGCAGAGATTGACCGAGTAATTCGCGGTCTAGCGAGCGGTTAATCCCCTTGCCAGCCTCGTAGTAATTGTCGTTAACCAAGTTGTCCGGGTTGTTAACGGCAATGCTCACCATCGACAGTGTCAGCGTCACCGAACACGCGAGAATCGCAATAATGATCCACGGCCAAATGTGCTTGTACCAAGGGCTGTAGGCGTTTGCTGCGGGCATGGATAAGTACTCTTAGCGGATAGATGGGCCGATGAATCGGCTCTTGGCTTTAACGTTGATGTCGCTGTTGTCGATATCTTCAAGGGTGAAAAACACCTCGTTGGTGCTGGAGGGCAGTTGCTCGGGTGCAACCGATAACTCCACCGGCAGGCTGACACTGTCGCCTGCTGCGACTTTGATTTCGCGTTTGCCTTGTAGCTGTAAGTCGGGCAAGCCGCTGGCTTGCAGCACGTAGGTGTGGTCGCGCTGGTCCTTGTTCATGATCTTCAAGCTATAGACGTTTTCGACCCGGCCTTCGGCGTTTTCGCGAAACAGCACGCGGTCTTTACTGACATCAAAGCCGACCAGTGAGCGGGTGAAGAAAGCCGCGGCCAGCAGGCCGATCATGGTCAGCAACACCAGTGCGTAACCGATCAAGCGCGGGCGCAGTGTATGGGTTTGCTGCCCCGACAAGTTGTGCTCAGTGGTATAGCTGATCAAGCCGCGGGGGTAGTGCATTTTGTCCATGATGTCATCGCAGGCATCAATACAGGCTGCGCAGCCGATGCACTCAATCTGCAAGCCGTCGCGAATGTCGATACCCGTCGGGCAGACCTGAACGCACATCGTGCAGTCGATACAGTCACCTAGGCCTTGAGCCTTGTAGTCAGCGTCTTTTTTGCGCGGCCCGCGCACTTCGCCGCGGCGTGGGTCGTAAGACACAATCAGCGTGTCCTTATCGAACATTACGCTCTGGAACCGCGCGTAAGGGCACATGTACACGCACACTTGTTCGCGTAACCAGCCTGCGTTGGCGTAAGTGGCGAGCGTGAAGAAACCGACCCAAAAATAAGCCCAGCCATCTGCTTGGCCGGTGAAGAACTCGAAAATTAGTTCGCGGATCGGTGCGAAATAGCCGACAAAAGTGATGCCGGTGACAAAGCCAATCAGCAGCCACAGCGTGTGTTTACTGAGCTTGCGCACGAATTTGTTAACGCTCATCGGCGCCTTGTCGAGTTTGATTCGCTGGTTGCGATCGCCTTCGGTGATTTTTTCACACCACATGAAGACCCACGTCCAAACACTTTGCGGGCAGGTATAACCGCACCACACTCGGCCTGCATACACGGTAATAAAGAACAGGCCAAAGGCCGCGACGATTAATAAACCCGAGAGCAGGATGAAATCCTGGGGCCAGAACGTGGCGCCAAAAATAAAGAATTTGCGTTCGGGCAGGTTCCACCAAACGGCTTGATGACCGCCCCAGTTGAGCCACACCGTGCCGAAATACAGTAAGAACAACAGGCCGCCCCCGACCATGCGCACGTTACGGAAAAACCCGTGGAAGGCGCGGGTGTAGATGGCTTCTCGAGCAGCGTACAGGTCGATGCTGTCAGAGGTTTTAGTGGCTGGCGGCGTGACGTTTTGGACCGGAATTCTATCGCTCATAAGGGCTTACCACGGCAGTGAGATGCCACGGCCAGTACGTGCCAACCGCGGTCAGAAAGTGTTGCAATGGCGCAATGATACCCCTGCGGCTATACCCCAGAGGTGCGACCTTTGGTCGCGTTCCGAAAAGCAAAAAACTGGTATAGGCGTTACGATCAGTCATGACCTAGATCAATTGACTTATGGCGCCGATGAAGTGTCGAAATCTCGAATCAAGGCTCCCATGGGTTGAGTAAAGGCACCCCGGTTGGGATGAAATCTTGCAGATTACGGGTCACGACTGTCATGCCATGCACCAAGGCTGTTGCTGCGATCAGGGCGTCACATTCGTTGCTGCGGTCAGGCAGATGCAGGCGTGCACAACGCCTGGCAACAACGCTGTCAATCGACAAGACACGCCCTGCAAACGCTGGCACCACATGGGTTTCGAGCCAGTTTCGCAAGGGGGCGGCTTGCTGGGGATCTTGGCGCTCCAAACGCAGAATGCCGGTTTCAAGTTCAAGCAGAGTGATGGCTGAAATGTACAACTTAAAGGCTGGCACGCTATTAGCCCAGGCGACCACCGATGGGTTGGCCTGGGTTTTGCGAAGTTCTGACACGACGTTGGTATCAAGCAGGAACATTAGAGGTCCACTGGACGTGACGCGATAATGGCGCGTTCGGGTTCAAATTCAACCGGCGTTGTCTCGGGCATTACGAGCAGATCGACAATGCTGGTGTTTAGGCCGGTGAGTCTTTGGTACTCCTCCATGCATAGTAGTACATGGGCAGGGCGGCCACGATCAGTGATGTAAACAGGTCCTTGCTGCGACGCTTTTTTGGCACCGCTTGTGTCTTGATTGAATTCGCGGCTTGAAATGGTAGTGATGGTCATGGAGTGGTTCTCCTCCAAAAAACGAATGTAGTAACGTTACTACCTTTGAGCAAGCTCGACCATCCCTAAAACGCCGCGTTACTCATTTGGCTCGGCCTCATCAGTGTGGGTCAGGCTGTACACGTAGGCGGCCAGCAGGTGAACCCTGTCGTTGCCTTGTAACTCGGCTTGGGCTGGCATTTGACCTTGGCGCCCGACGCGGATGGTTTGTTGCAACTGAGCGAAGCTCGAACCATAGATGAACCCGCCTGGGTGGGTCAGATCAGGTGCGCCCATTAACGGGTTGCCTTTGCCTTCTGGGCCGTGACAGACCGCGCAGTTGGTCGCGTAGATGGCCTTGCCTTTAAGTGGATCGGCTTTGACTGCTTGCGGTAGCTTGCGCCCGTCAAGGTTGGTCAACACGTAAGCCGCTACGTCACTGACGCCTTGTTCGCCGATGACTTGGCTCCAGCCTGGCATCACCGCATGTCGGCCCGCCATGATGGAGGTCTTGATGTCAGTGGGAGTGCCGCCCCAGCGCCAGTTGGCGTCGGTCAGATTGGGGAAACCATAGGCACCCTTGGCGTCTGAGCCATGACACACCGAGCAGTTAGATGCGAATAAGCGCCCCCCCATTTTCAGGGCTTGTGGGTCTTTGGCGACTTCCTCGATGGGCATGGCGGCGAACTTGGCGAAGATCGGCCCATAGTGGGCGTCTGCTGTGGCCATTTCTTTTTCCCACTCATGTACACCCGTCCAGCCGGTCTGGCCATTGGCAAACTCGGTTTTCTCTTGGTTGTCCAAGTGGTCATAACCCGGTAGCAAGCCTTTCCAGTTACCCAAGCCTGGGTATAACACCAAATAGCCCAGAGCAAAGATGATGGTGCCCACGAATAGCATGAACCACCATTTGGGCAGTGGGTTGTCGTACTCTTCGATCCCGTCGTAGGCATGGCCGACTTTCTCGTCGGTTTCCTCGCTGCGCTGCCCCTTACGCGTGGCCACTAACAACCAGGTCAAAGCGAAGATCGTACCCAGGGTGAGGACTGTGATGTACAGACTCCAGAACTCAGTCATTTCTTTTTACTCCTGGACGCTTGCTCTTGCTCTTGCTCGACGTGCTTGGCGGCTTCGGGGTCGTCTTTGAACGGCAACATCGTTGCGTCGTCAAACTCGGACTTACGTTTAGGGCTGAACACCCACAAGGCCAAACCGATAAACGCCACCATCACCACCAATGTGCCCAGGCCACGAATCATCCCGATATCCATTCAGATCACCGTTTGCTCTTGATGAGAGTGCCCAAGCCCTGGAGATAAGCCACCAGTGCATCCATTTCGGTTTTGCCTTTGACCGCCTCTTTGGCACCGGCAATGTCTGCATCGGTGTAGGGCACGCCAAGGGTACGCAACACTTCCATTTTTTTAGCCGTTTCTTTGCCGTCCAGCGTGCGCTCAACCAGGAAGGGGTAAGCCGGCATGATGGATTCCGGCACCACGTTGCGTGGGTTGTATAAATGCGCGCGATGCCAGTCATCGGAGTAACGCCCGCCAACCCGAGCCAGATCCGGCCCAGTGCGCTTGGAACCCCACAAGAACGGGTGATCCCACACGCTTTCACCGGCCACCGAATAATGGCCATAACGCTCGGTTTCGGCACGGAATGGGCGAATCATCTGCGAGTGACACCCCACACAGCCGTTGGCGATGTAAATATCGCGACCTTCAAGCTCCAACGCGCTACGTGGCTTCATGCCCTCAACCGGGTTGTTGGTTACGTCTTGGAAAAACAGCGGAACGATTTGCGTCAAGCCGCCGATACTCACAGCAACGACCATGAGCAAGGCCATCAGACCAATGTTCTTCTCGATTGTGTCGTGCTTGATCATCAGTGGGCCCCCACGACAGCGATCTGGCTCGCGGCTTCAGCTTGTTGCGGATTTGAGGCGCGCAGCGTGCGCCACACGTTGTAGGCCATAAACAGCATCCCACTGGCAAAAATTGCCCCGCCAATAGCGCGCACCACATAGCCCCAATGGCTGGCTTGCAATGATTCGACGAATGAGTAGCTCAGCGTGCCGTCTTCATTGATGGCGCGCCACATTAGGCCCTGAGTAATGCCGTTGACCCACATCGAGGCGATGTAAAGCACGGTGCCGATGGTGGCCAGCCAGAAGTGAACGTTAATCAGGCGAACGCTGTACATCTGCTGTTGGCCATACAGGCGCGGGATCATGTGGTACATAGAGCCGATGGTAATCATCGCGACCCAGCCCAGCGCCCCGGCGTGAACGTGGCCGATGGTCCAGTCGGTGTAGTGGGAGAGGGCGTTGACGGTCTTGATCGCCATCATCGGGCCTTCAAAGGTCGACATGCCGTAGAACGCCAAAGACACCACCAGAAAACGCAGAATCGGGTCGGTGCGCAACTTATGCCAAGCGCCCGACAGCGTCATCATCCCGTTGATCATCCCGCCCCAGCTTGGGGCCAGCAAGATAATCGACATGGCCATGCCCAGCGACTGCGCCCAGTCAGGCAATGCGGTGTAGTGCAAGTGGTGCGGGCCGGCCCAGATGTACAGAGTAATCAACGCCCAGAAGTGCACGATAGACAGCCGATACGAGTAAATCGGACGTTCTGCTTGCTTGGGCACGAAGTAATACATCATGCCTAAGAAGCCAGTCGTCAGGAAAAACCCCACGGCGTTATGGCCGTACCACCACTGGATCATGGCGTCGGTCGCGCCTGCATACGCTGAGTAAGACTTAAAGAAACTCACTGGTAATGACGCGTGGTTGACGATATGCAACATGGCCGTCACCACAATAAACGCGCCATAGAACCAGTTGCCCACATAAATGTGCTTGGTTTTACGTTGGGTAATGGTGCCGAAGAAGACAATGCCATAGGCCACCCAGACGATGGCCAGCAGGATAGCTAACGGCCATTCCAGCTCTGCGTATTCTTTGCTGGTGGTGTAACCGAGCGGCAAGGTAATGATTGCTCCGACAATAACCGCTTGCCAGCCCCAAAACGTAAACGAAGCCAATGTGTCGGAAATCAGTCGTGTTTGACAGGTGCGCTGCACTACGTAGTAGGACGTGCCAAACAATGCACAGCCGCCAAAGGCAAAAATCACAAGGTTGGTGTGCAAGGGCCGCAGACGACCGAAAGTTATCCATTCAAGGTCAAAGTTCAGTTCGGGCCACACCAGTTGTGACGCAATAAAAACCCCGAGGGCCATGCCAAGGATTCCCCAGACCACCGTCATGATGGCGAACTGGCGGACGACCTTATAGTTATAAGCAGTCCGATTGATTGCTGTGCTCATTGCAAGGTTCCACGGTTTTATAGTTTTTAGGGGCAAAACGATCGCAAGCAAGGATAAAGCATAGGGTTATTGCAACGAAGCCAAACCTAAATTTATCTCTTGAAAGGCTTGTTATAGAGCCTTTTTACTAGGTTGGCAGAGTCAAAATAGCCGCTTAAAAAATGCCAAGTGCAAGGCTATGACAAGGCGACGCTGGGGGAGAAAGTAAAAGAGCAGGCGGGGAATGTCCAGAACATTGTTCACAGTGTTGTATACATCTTTGCGGGGCGGTGTGTCGCCGCTCCCGCAACGAAGTGGATTATTCGGCTGTTTCATCCTCGGATTTGACGTGCGACAGGCTGTACACGTACGCGGCCAGCAATTGCACTTTGTCATTACCTAGCAGTTCGTTTTGCGCGGGCATCTGGCCTTGGCGACCATGACGAATGGTTTGCTGCAATTGCGCCAGACTAGTGCCGTAAATAAACGAGGAAGGTGCGGTTAAGTCCGGCGCGCCCAACAGCGGGTTGCCTTTGCCGTTAGCGCCGTGACAGGCCACGCAGGTGGTGTCGTACGCCTGTTTACCGGCCTGCAGATTGAACGATGTGCCCTGTGGCAGCGCCAGCCCCGCGAGGTCGTGACGAACATACGCCGAGACGTTCTTCACCCCGTTCTCACCCAGCACCTCACCCCAAGCGGGCATCATGCCAATGCGCCCGGCCATGATCGTAGCTTTGATGGTGCCGGCATCACCGCCCCAGCGCCACGACGAGTCAGTAAGGTTAGGAAAGCCAAACGCGCCTTTGGCGTCGGAACCGTGGCATACCGAGCAGTTTGACGCGAACAGTCGACCGCCCATTTTCAGGGCTGCCGGGTCTTGAGCGACCTGTTCCACGGGCATGGCCGCGTATTTGGCGAAAATAGGTGCAAATGTAGCGTTGGCCTTGTCCATCTCTTTTTCCCACTCGCGGGCACCGGTCCAGCCCTCATCGTAACCTGGCAGCAGACCTTTCCAATTGCCCAAGCCGGGGTAAAGAATCAAATACCCGACCCCGAACAGCAGCGTGCCAATGAACAACAAGAACCACCAACGTGGCAGCGGATTGTCGTACTCCTCAATGCCGTCAAAGCTGTGACCCATGGTTTCGTGAGTCTCGCTTTTTTTCTCGCCTTTACGCGTACTGAACAACAGCCAAGTCAGGCCGACCAAGGTGCCAATGGTCAGCACGCTGACGTAAATACTCCAGAACTCAGACATTCTTTTTACTCCTGGACGCTTGCTCTTGCTCGACCTGCTTGATGGCCTGCGGGTCATCCTTGAAGGGCAGCAAGGTCGCGTCGTCGAACTCTGACTTGCGCCGCGGGCTGAATACCCATAGCGCCAGACCGATAAAAGCCACCGCCACCAGCAGTGTGCCCAGCCCGCGAATCGTTCCACTACTCATGTCAAAGACCATGGCTCACCTCTTGCTCTTGATGGCAGTGCCGAGCACTTGCAGATAGGCGATCAACGCGTCCATTTCGGTCTTGCCTTTGACCGACTGCTTGGCGTTAGCGATTTCTTCGTCGGAGTAAGGCACGCCCAGGGTGCGCATGACTTCGAGCTTTTTCGCGGTATGGCGGCTATCCACCGGTGTCGACACCAACCACGGGTAGGCGGGCATTTTCGATTCAGGGACAACGTTGCGCGGGTTGTATAAGTGCGCGCGATGCCAGTCATCTGAGTAGCGAGCGCCGACCCGTGCAAGGTCTGGCCCGGTGCGTTTGGAGCCCCACAAGAACGGGTGATCCCACACGCTTTCACCGGCCACCGAATAGTGCCCATAACGCTCGGTTTCGGCGCGGAACGGGCGGATCATCTGTGAGTGGCAGCCCACGCAGCCTTCGCGGATGTAAACGTCACGACCTTCCAGTTGCAGTGCGGTGTAGGGCTTCATGCCTTCCACTGGGGTGTTGGTCACGTCCTCGAAAAACAGCGGCACGATCTGCGTTAGGCCGCCGACACTCACGCACAAAATCATCAGCAACAGCATCAGGCCGATATTTTTTTCAATTATTTCGTGTTTCATGGCGGACTCCTCAGGCCATCTGCGCAGCAGCGACAACGTCAGCTGGCTCGGCATGACGCACGGTGCGCCACGTGTTGTAAGCCATCAGCAACATGCCGCTGAGGAAGATCACCCCGCCGATCAGGCGCACCACATAACCCGGATGGCTGGCTACCAAGGTTTCGACGAAGGAGTAAGTCAGCGTGCCGTCGGCGTTGACGGCGCGCCACATCAGGCCCTGAGCGATACCGTTGACCCACATCGAGGCGATGTACAGCACGGTGCCGATGGTGGCTAACCAGAAGTGCGCGTTGATCAGGCCGATGCTGAACATCTGCGGGCGACCGAAGACTTTAGGAATCATGTGATACAGCGCGCCAATCGAAATCATCGCCACCCAGCCCAAGGCTCCGGCGTGCACGTGGCCGATGGTCCAGTCGGTGTAGTGGGAGAGGGCGTTTACGGTCTTGATAGCCATCATCGGGCCCTCAAAGGTCGACATGCCGTAGAACGCCAGCGACACCACCAAAAAGCGCAGGATCGGGTCGCTGCGCAACTTATGCCAAGCGCCCGAGAGCGTCATCATGCCGTTGATCATGCCGCCCCAACTGGGGGCCAGCAGAAGCAGCGACATCACCATGCCCAGCGACTGCGCCCAGTCTGGT
>NZ_LLWH01000014.1 GCF_001411475.1 Pseudomonas endophytica
AGCAGAGAGGCGACCCACGACACCGGCAAACCCATGGCCGGCAGCACGATCAGCGCCGCAAAGGTTGCGCCGCCGCCCACGCCTGCCACCCCTACCGAACTCAAGGTGACAATGGCCACCAACGAGGCGATCCACATCGGATCCAGCGGGTTGATGCCCACGGTTGGGGCGACCATCACTGCCAGCATGGCCGGGTACAAACCCGCACAGCCGTTTTGGCCAATAGTTGCACCAAACGATGCGGCAAAGCTGGCAATCGAAGCCGGAATACCCAAACGGCGAGTTTGCGCCTCAATGCTCAGCGGAATGCTGGCTGCACTCGAGCGACTGGTGAAGGCGAACGTCAGCACCGGCCAGACCTTGCGGAAGAAGCGCAGCGGGTTAACGCCCGATACCGACAAGATCAGCCCATGAACCATGAACATCAGCGCCAAGCCGATGTAAGACACCACCACAAAACTGCCCAGCTTGAGGATGTCTTGCGTGTTGGAGGTGGCCACCACTTTGGTCATCAACGCCAATACGCCATACGGGGTCAGTTTCATGACCAGACGCACCAGGCGCATCACCCACGCTTGCAGGGTGTCGATGGCGTTCAGCACCTTGCCGCCTTTTTCCGGTTCGTCCTTGAACAATTGCAGGGCGGCGACGCCAAGGAATGCGGCGAATATCACCACGCTGATGATTGACGTTGGCTTGGCCCGGGCTAAGTCAGCGAACGGGTTTTGCGGGATAAACGACAGCAGCAGTTGCGGCACATTGAGATCAGAAACCTTACCGGCGTAATCGTTTTGGATCACGTGCAGGCGGCTCATTTCAGCGGCACCCGCGACCAGACCGTCGGCGGTCAGGCCGAAAAGATTGGTCAGGCCGATCCCGACTAACGCGGCGATCATGGTGGTAAACAGCAGCGTGCCGATGGTCAGAAAACTGATTTTGCCGAGTGACGACGCATTATGCAGACGCGCGACAGCGCTCAGGATCGACGCAAATACCAACGGGATGACGATCATTTGCAGCAGTTGCACGTAGCCACTGCCGACCAGTTCGAACCAGCCGATGGAGGTTTTTAGGGTTTGGCTGTCCGTGCCGTATACCAGATGCAAGCCCAAGCCAAAGAGCACGCCGATAACCAGCGCCAGCAGGACTTTTTTCGCCAGGCTCCACGTGGTGTGGCGAGTCAGCGACAAGCCAAACAGCAACGCGAGAAACACCAGCAGATTGAGAATCAGCGGGACATTCATGAAGGCTCCAAGGGAGAGAGGGAACGACGTATCTGACGTCTTTAAGCGCTAAAAATTGCGAACCGAAAATGCTAACAGGTTGATATAGCTCGAAATATATCGTTCTGGAATGGATGCCTTCGTTTTTGGAATAAGCGCGTGACGTTATCAAGACGATTGAGGTCGCATCCACGCTAAAACTGTCACAGAGGTTTGCTAGCGTCTTGGCCTTTATTGAGGAGCATAGTCGATGAGTCTGACGGCGAAGTTGATGGCCGCAACCCTGTGTTTCGGTTTGGCGGGGCAGGTGTTAGCAACAGAGTTGGAACACTGGCCAGCCGATCAGGCCAAGCAATTGAACGCCATGATTACCGCCAACGCGAACAAGGGTAACTTCGCGGTGTTTGACATGGACAACACCAGTTATCGCAACGACCTTGAAGAAGCGTTGCTGCCGTATATGGAAAACCTAGGCCTAATCACCCGCGATAGCCTCGATCCTTCCCTCAAGCTCATTGCATTTAAAGACACGGCGGATCACCAAGAAAGCCTGTTCAGCTATTACTACCGCTTATGTGAAATCGACGACATGGTCTGCTACCCGTGGGTGGCGCAGGTGTTTTCGGGCTTCACCCTGCAACAGCTCAAAGGCTACGTGGATGAGTTGATGGCGTCTGGCCAGCCCGTACCTGTGACGTATTACGAAGGCGATACGCTTAAAACCGCAGAAATCCAGCCGCCCAAGGTGTTTACCGGTCAGGTTGAGTTGTTCAACAAGCTCATGGAAAACGGCATCGACGTGTACGTGATGACGGCCGCCTCGGAAGAGCTGGTGCGCATGGTCGCCTCCGATCCTCAGTACGGCTACAACGTCAAACCGCAGAATGTGATTGGGGTCAGCACACTGCTTAAAAACCGCGACACGGGCGAGTTGACCACGGCGCGTAAACAAATCAGCGAAGGCACCTACAACGAACAGGCCAACATGGGGCTGGAACTGACGCCTTACCTGTGGACGCCAGCCACGTGGATGGCAGGCAAACAGTCAGCGATCCTGACCTACATCGACCAGTGGAAAAAACCGGTGTTAGTGGGCGGCGATACTCCGTCGAGTGATGGCTACATGTTGTTCCACAGCGTCGACGTAGACAAAGGTGGGATCCACCTCTGGATCAACCGCAAAGACAAATACATGACCCAGCTGCAAGGCATGATCGCCAAAAACGCCGCCGCGCAGGCCAAAGCAGGCTTACCGGTGACAGCGGACAAAAACTGGGTGATCGTCAAACCTGACGAGATTCAATAAGCCATAACCCTTGTAGGAGCGAGCTTGCTCGGGATCTTTTGATCTTAAAAGCTCGCAGCCTGCGGCAGCTCCTACGGGGTGGAGGCCAAAAAATCCCGGCACGTGGCTCCATTGCGTAGGAGCTGCCGAGGTACGAAGGCTGCGATCTTTTGATCTTTAAAAGCTTGCAGCCTGCGGCAGCTCCTACGGAGTGGAGGCCAAAAAATCCCGGCACGTGGCCGGGATTTTTGTTCAGGGCGTCGGCTTTATGGCACCAACTTGTCCAACAGCGCTTTATCACGCACCGCACCTTTGTCAGCGCTGGTGGCCAGCAAGGCGTATGCCTTGAGGGCTGTGGTGACTTTGCGTGGACGCACTTCAACCGGCTTCCAGCCTTTTTTGTCCTGCTCAACACGGCGTGCTGCCAGTTCTTCGTCGCTGATCAAGAGGTTGATCGAACGGTTCGGAATGTCGATCAGTACTTTGTCGCCGTCTTGCACCAAGCCAATCGCTCCGCCCGCCGCCGCTTCTGGCGAGGCGTGGCCGATGGACAGGCCAGAGGTGCCGCCCGAGAAACGACCGTCGGTGAGCAAGGCGCACGCTTTGCCCAAGCCTTTGGACTTGAGGTACGAGGTCGGATAGAGCATTTCTTGCATGCCCGGGCCGCCTTTCGGACCTTCGTAACGAATGATCACGATGTCACCGGCCTGCACTTCGTCAGCCAGAATGCCGCGCACGGCGCTGTCTTGGCTTTCGAAGATTTTGGCGTTGCCTTCAAACACGTGAATCGACTCGTCGACACCGGCCGTTTTTACCACGCAACCATCCAGCGCGATGTTGCCGTACAGCACGGCCAAACCGCCTTCTTGCGAATAGGCGTGTTCCACGCTGCGGATACAGCCGTTTTCACGGTCGTCATCGAGGGTTTCCCAGCGAGTTGACTGGCTGAACGCGGTCTGCGTCGGGATGCCCGCCGGGCCTGCTTTGAAGAACGTGTGCACGGCTTCGTCGTCAGTTTGGGTGATGTCCCACTTGGCAATGCCCTCGGCCAAGGTCGCGCTGTGTACGGTTGGCAAGTCAGTGTGTAGCAAGCCGCCACGGGCCAGCGAACCCAGAATGGAGAAAATGCCGCCTGCGCGGTGTACGTCTTCCATGTGGTACTTCTGGATGTTCGGCGCCACTTTGCACAGTTGCGGTACATGGCGGGACAGACGGTCGATGTCTTTGAGGTCGAAGTCGATCTCAGCTTCTTGAGCCGCGGCCAGCAAGTGCAGGATGGTATTGGTCGAACCGCCCATGGCGATGTCGAGCGTCATGGCGTTTTCGAACGCCTTGAAGTTAGCGATGTTACGCGGCAATACCGATTCGTCGTTCTCGACGTAGTACTGGCGGCACAGGTCGACGATGGTGCGGCCTGCTTGCAAGAACAACTGCTCGCGGTCGCTGTGGGTCGCTAAGGTAGAACCGTTGCCGGGCAAGGCCAAGCCCAGAGCTTCGGTCAGGCAGTTCATCGAGTTGGCGGTGAACATGCCGGAGCACGAACCGCAGGTTGGGCAGGCGCTGCGTTCGTACTCGGCCACTTTCTCGTCAGAAGCGGTGGAGTCGGCAGCAATGACCATGGCGTCTACCAGGTCGAGGCCGTGGCTGGCGAGCTTGGTTTTGCCCGCTTCCATTGGCCCGCCCGAAACGAAAATCACCGGGATATTGAGGCGCAACGACGCCATCAGCATGCCTGGGGTGATTTTGTCACAGTTGGAAATGCACACGATGGCGTCGGCGCAGTGTGCGTTGACCATGTATTCGACGGAGTCAGCGATGATCTCGCGGCTCGGCAGCGAATACAGCATGCCGTCGTGGCCCATGGCGATGCCATCATCGACAGCAATGGTGTTGAACTCTTTGGCAACGCCGCCAGCGCGTTCGATCTCGCGCGCCACCAGTTGACCCATGTCCTTGAGGTGGACGTGGCCAGGTACGAACTGGGTAAAGGAGTTGGCAATGGCGATGATCGGTTTTTTGAAGTCGGCGTCTTTCATCCCCGTGGCGCGCCACAAGGCGCGGGCACCGGCCATATTGCGGCCGTGGGTGGAGGTCTTGGAACGATAGTCAGGCATGGAGCAACTCCGGGCGGCTAATCAGGTAACAAACAGGGAAGTGAGCTTCTAAGCCGCGGGCAGCACAGAAAATGACTACGTGCCAGCAAGCTGCCGTTAACGCTACGGGATCGCCGCGCGTGAAGGCATGAGCTCATAAACCCGCCGGGGATGATTGGCGATGAATGCGTCGATTCTACACGGCTGGCGGCGGGAAGGAACGGGGCTGGCGACCAATGAGGGCGTTGAGCGCAAGTGCCGCAAGGCTTAGCGCGTTAAAGCTGACGGCCAGCGTCAGTTGCAGGTCTGTGCGACTGAGGTTGGTCAGTGCGCTGATGACGCCACTGCTGCTGAGGCGGAGTTTGAAGAGCGGTAGACATGTTGAGGTCAACAAGAACCACCGGTTTTACAACGAGCGCCCGTGTAAGTAGATGCTTGTTTTTCTATAAGAAAATCCATTAATCGCTCTTGCGACTCTCTAGACCGGATGTTTCGGCATATTTGGCGAACGTGGGCGTTATCTGCGCTCAAGCGCTAGAGTGAAGTATGTATTTCAGTAAGGAGCCCAAATGTTAAGCCTTAACCGTTCCGTTTATGCATGCTTGGCCATTGGCTTGGTGCAAGGGCTTTTACTGTGGCTGGCACAGAATGTAGCCTCATCGAGCCTGGAATATGCCTTGGTGACCCTCTCGCTGGTCGGCGGTATCAATCTGATATTGCTGGGGAGCAGTGCCTTCCAGCGTGGCACTGTCTGGCTTGTGATTTTGTTTACATCGGTGATGACGGCGATCAGCGCTTGGGTATTTCAGAGCGGCGGTGATTTTTGGCTCTATGGTCATTGGCTGGAAGGCAGTTGGGTGTTTTTCTCAGTCGTCATCACGTACATCGTGACAGCGTTTATCCTCAGTTGGCCTAGCCGCGAAGGGCGTTTCACGCGTTACGAAGACTTATTCCGCCATGCCTGGGACACGGTTTTTATCGTACTGCTGGGCCTGCTGCTGAACGGGGTATTTTGGGCGTTGCTGTTGTTATGGGGCGGCTTGTTCAAAATGCTTGGGATCGAGGCGCTGAACAAGCTGTTCTTTACTGAAGGTTTTGCGTTTGTCAGCTCAATGATGGTGTTTGCTCTGGGCTTGCACATGGGGCGCGAGAACGACCGGGTGATCGGCTTGCTGCGCGGGATTCTGCTCACGCTGTGCCGCTTTCTGCTGCCCTTCAGCTCGATGATCGTGATTGTCTTTATCTGCGCCTTACCCTTTACCGGCTTGGAGCCGATCTGGGACACCGGCTATTCCACACCAATTATGTTGTGGCTGGTGGCCGTCAATCTGTTCTTTCTCAACGGCGTTTATCAGGACGGGCATCAGTCGAGTGGCTATCCGGTATGGCTCGTGCGCATGGTGGGTGCGTGTCTGTTGTGCTTGCCGGTGTTGGTGCTGCTGGCGGGGTACTCGACTTGGCTACGGATTGAGCAATACGGCCTGACGCCAAGCCGTCTGCTGGCGATGATCTTGGTGCTGGTGGTGTTTGCCCACAGCGTGGCGGCAGTGTGGGCGGTGGTGGTGCCGCAACGTCAATGGCTATGGAGTTTACGCGTCAGCAATCCGGTTATCGCGCTGGGGTGTGTGGTGGTGTTATTGGCCATCCACACGCCTTGGTTCAACCCCCTTCATTACAGCACCAAGAATCAAGTTGAGCGTGTGCTGAGCGGTAAAACGCCTGTTGCGGACTTTGACGCAAACACCTTGCTTAATTACTTGGGACCACCGGGTAAACAGGCGTATGACGCATTGTTGGCGCAGGTTAAGCACGGTGAGGTGCTGAGCGAGCCTGAACGGCAGGTTTTGTTGACGCGGCTCAAAGAGGCCAAACCGGGTCAGAACATGAGCGCGAAACACGACAGGGTGCTGGAGTGGATCGGGCCTGCCGTGGACGGCAGTGAGCAGTTCGACGCACTGGGTATGGCTGGCCATGTATGCCGGTTTCCGGGGTGCGCGATGTGGGCAGTCGATCTGGATCAGGATGGGCAACATGAAGTGCTGCAACTGCCGAAGCAGAAGTGGTCTGGCCCGTTGTACTTTTTTAAGCGCGACGTTCAGGGGAAATGGCAGCGTGCGGGCATGTTTGAATTCGACGGCAACCCGCAAGAGCTGATTGATCAGATTCGGGAAGGGAACGCGAAGGTAGTAAAACCGCGTTATCAATCGTTGCAGATGGGCGAGGTCGAGCTGAGCCCACAACCTGATCGCTCACCAACGCCTTAAAAACTCGATAGCCGCAGCGTGAGGCTGCGGCTATCGGTTGGGCGCGATGTTTACTTAGCTGTTAGGCAGCAAACGGCAGGTGATGCTCTTGATGTAACGGGTTTCTACGATCGCCGGGTGCACCGGATGATCCGGGCCTTGGCCGCCACGTTCTAGCATTTGGATGTTGCGATCCAAATGACGAGCGCTGGTCAGCAGGATGTTTTGCAGGTCGTCTTCCGGCAAGTGCATCGAGCATGAAGCGCTGACCAGAATCCCGTCTTTAGTGAGCAAACGCATGGCTTGCTCGTTCAGGCGGCGGTAAGCCGCCTCGCCGTTTTTCAGGTCTTTTTTGCGTTTGATGAAGGCCGGAGGGTCGGCCACGATCACGTCGAAACGCTCTTCGTTGGCTTTCAGCTCTTTCAGCGCGTCGAATACATCGCCTTCCATGCAGGTGACTTTCTCGGCAAAGCCGTTCAGCGCGGCATTGCGTTCAACCCCGTCCAGCGCGAACGATGAGGCGTCCACACAGGTCACTTCGCTGGCGCCGAATGCAGCGGCTTGCACACCCCAGCCGCCGATGTAGCTGAACAGATCGAGCACTTTTTTGCCTTGGACGTACGGGGCCAAGCGGGCGCGGTTCATGCGGTGGTCGTAGAACCAGCCGGTTTTCTGGCCCGCCATGACGGGTGCTTCAAACTTCACGCCGTTCTCTTCCAGTGCAACCCACTCCGGCACCACGCCGAAGACGGTTTCGACGTAACGCTCAAGACCTTCAGCATCACGGGCGGCGGAGTCGTTCTTGAACAAGATGCCGCGTGGTTTAAGGACTTGTACCAGAGCCGCAATCACGTCGTCTTTGTGCAGTTCCATGGTTGCAGACGCCAGCTGCACCACCAAAATGTCGCCGAAACGATCAACCACCAAGCCTGGCAACATATCGGAATCGCCGTACACCAAACGGTAGTAGGGCTTGTCGAACAGACGGTCGCGCAAGGACAGGGCCATGTTCAGGCGGTGTACCAACAGCGACTTGTCCAAAGGCAACTTGATATCACGCGACAGCAGGCGAGCGCAGATCAGGTTGTTTGGGCTCATGGCCACGATGCCCAGGGGTTTACCGCTTGCCGTTTCGAGCAGCGCTTGGTCACCGGCCTTGAAGCCGTTAAGAGGGCTGATAGCTACATCAATTTCGTTGCTGTAGACCCACAAGTGGCCGGCGCGCAGGCGTCGATCGGCATTGGCTTTAAGGCGCAGGCTTGGCAGGGACATGAAGTCGCTCCGGGTATTGAAAAGGGCGCGATTATAGCCTTAGACGCTGCCTGCAAGCTTGGCTGATTCGCGGCAATGCGACGGATCGCGTGCCCATCGGCGCAGAAAATTCCGCTAGAATCGCCGGCTATTCCAGAGTGTGTAGACATGCCCCCAGAGCTTTCAGCCGAACAGATCAGTCAGGTTTTGCAAGGCATCAGCGTGCCGCCTCAACCGCAAATCATGGTGGATTTGCAGATGGAGCAGTACATGCCGGAACCGGATCTTGAGGTGATCGCTCGTTTGATCTCCCAAGACCCAGGTTTGTCTGGCGCGCTGATAAAAATCGTTAACTCGCCGTATTACGGCTTGTCCAACAAAATAGCTTCAATTCGTCGTGCGGTGACGCTGCTCGGCAGCCGTACGGTGATCAACTTGATCAATGCTCAGTCGATCAAGGGGGAGATGAGTGACGACACCATCGTGACCCTCAACCGTTTTTGGGACACCGCCCAAGATGTGGCCATGACCAGCCTGACGCTGGCCAAGCGCACGGCGGTGGTCGCCGCGGACGAAGCCTATGCGTTGGGGTTGTTTCACGATTGCGGCGTTGCGCTGATGCTCAAACGCTTCCCCGACTACATGCGTGTGCTGGAGCAGGGCTACGCCAACGCAGGCTCGGGGCAGCGTGTGGTAGACACCGAAAATCGGCATTTCAACACCAACCATGCCGTGGTCGGTTACTACACCGCCAAATCCTGGCGCTTACCTGCGCACCTGACGGAGGCTATCGCCAATCATCACAATGCGCTGGCGATTTTCAAGGATGTGTCGTCACGCAATAGCCAGCTTAAAAACCAATTGGCGGTGCTTAAGATGGCTGAACATATTTGTGCGTCCTACAAAGTATTGGGTAATCAGCGTGAAGACCACGAATGGAATAGCATCAGCCACTGGGTGCTGGACTACATTGGGCTGTCTGATTATGACTTTGAGCAGTTGAAAGAAAGTATTCGCGAGTTGGGGGTTCATTAAATGCCTGAATTACCTGAGGTCGAAACAACCCGACGTGGTATTGCGCCGCACCTTGAGGGGCAGCGGGTCAGCCGGGTCATTGTGCGTGATCGTCGTTTGCGCTGGCCGATCCCTGAAGACCTTGATGTTCGGTTATCGGGTCAAAAGATCGTGCTGGTTGAGCGTCGCGCCAAGTATTTGCTGATTAATGCTGAAGTCGGAACGTTGATCAGCCACTTGGGCATGTCGGGTAATTTGCGCTTGGTTGAGGCCGGGTTGCCAGCGCTCAAGCATGAACACGTGGACATCGAGTTGGAATCAGGGCTGGCCCTGCGCTACACCGATCCGCGGCGCTTTGGCGCGATGCTGTGGAGCCTTGAGCCGCTCAAACACGAGCTGTTGCTGAAGCTGGGGCCGGAGCCATTGACCGATCTGTTTGATGGCGAGCGTCTGTTTCAATTGTCACGCAAGCGGGCGATGGCGGTTAAGCCGTTCATCATGGACAACGCGGTCGTGGTGGGTGTGGGTAATATTTACGCGACAGAAGCGTTGTTCGCAGCCGGGATTGATCCTCGTCGCGAAGCCAAGAGCATTTCGCGGGCGCGCTATTTGAAGTTGGCGATAGAGATCAAGCGGATCCTGTCAGCAGCGATAGAGCGGGGAGGCACCACGTTGCGCGACTTTATTGGCGGGGATGGTCAGCCTGGTTACTTCCAGCAAGAACTGTTTGTGTATGGCCGTGCTTACGAGGCGTGCAAGGTGTGTGGCACAGAGCTGCGCGAGGTCAAACTGGGCCAGCGCGCGAGCGTGTACTGCCCGCGTTGCCAGAAGTAGCACGAACCCTTGTAGGAGCTGCCGAAGGCTGCGATCTTTTGACGTTGAAAGATCAAAGGATCGCAGCCTTCGGCAGCTCCTACGCAGACAATCACCACACTCGGCAGATCAGGGGTTTCAGGCTTTACCGGTGATAAGCCGGTACTTTTCCATCAATTGCTCTTCGGTTTCCGGGCGGGCTTCATCCAGCGGGATGCAGTCTACCGGGCATACTTGCTGGCATTGTGGCTCGTCGTAGTGGCCCACGCATTGGGTGCACAGGTTAGGGTCGATCACGTAGATCTCTTCACCCTGGGAAATGGCTGCGTTCGGACACTCGGGTTCGCAGACGTCGCAGTTAATGCAATCGTCGGTGATGATCAGGGACATGGGTACTCCGGCCGGGGCTGTCTGCCCGGGCAACTGAAATCGAATGCGGCAATTGTGCCGCATTGGCGCCCGCAGTGCACGCGGGCGCCGCTTCAGCGGTTATTTCTTGCGAAACCGCTCGGTCAGGGCCTCGGCCACAGCCGGATGGACAAACTTGCTGATATCACCGCCTAAAGCAGCGATTTCACGGACCAAGGTCGACGAAATAAACGAGTAATGTTCTGACGGTGTCAGGAACAGGCTCTCAACCTCCGGCGCCAACTGACGATTCATGTTCGCCAGCTGGAACTCATATTCGAAGTCCGAGACAGCGCGCAGGCCACGCAGAAACACATTGGCGTTCTGTTCTTTGGCGAAGTGGGCAAGCAGCGTCGAGAAGCCGACTACCTCTACATTGGGCAGGTGCTTGACCACTTCTCGCGCCAACTCAACTCGCTGTTCAAGAGGGAATAGCGGGTTTTTTTTGGGGCTGGCTGCGACAGCAATGATCACGTGATCGAACAGCCGTGAAGCGCGCTCGACCAGATCGCCATGGCCCTTGGTAATAGGGTCGAATGTACCTGGGTACAACACTCGGTTCATCGCGTCATCCTGGCGGGAATCCGTTGGGGAGTCGGATGGTATCGCAGCATTCCCGGTCGGCCAAGTCGCCAATCGCAGAAGAAAGCACTATAGACGTGGCGAGTTAACTCCTATTTCACGGATTTTTAAGCCGTTCGCCCCGCTGTGTCACGATTTTCATCGTGAGTGCGCACACGACAACGCAGGCTAACGAATAAACAGTTTTTGAATCAGACGGACCAGTTTTCGACCATAGGGCGGGTAGATCGCTTGCGAACTGTTCCAACGCTGTTTAACCAATACGCCTTTGGCTTGGCTGAAGGTCATGAAGCCTTCGTGACCGTGGTAATGGCCCATGCCGGAATGCCCAACGCCGCCAAAAGGAAGGTCGTCGATGGCCACGTGCAGCAGCGTTTCGTTGATGCTGACGCCACCCGAGTGAGTGTTTTCAATCACGCGCTGCTGTTCGCTCTTGTTGTAACCGAAGTAGTAGAGCGCGAGCGGTCGGGGTCTTGAGTTGATGTAGGTCAGTGCTTCATCCAGTGTGTGATACGCCACGATGGGTAGCAACGGGCCGAAGATTTCGTCCTGCATCACCTGCATGTCGTCGTTCACTTCCAACAGCAGCGCGTGTGGCATGCGCCTGCCCTGACCTTGCGCATAGAGCGAGATCAGTCGGGCACCTTTTTCGGTGGCGTCTGATTGCAAGTGCTCAAGCCGCGCCAGTTGGCGCTCGCTGATGATAGCTGTGTAGTCAGGGTTATCGGTCAGTGTGGGATAAAAACCTTGAACGGCCTGGCGGTATGCCTCGACAAAGCCGTCGACCCTATCGTGCGGTACCAGCACATAGTCCGGGGCAATGCAGGTTTGCCCGGCGTTCAGGGTTTTACCCCAGGCGATGCGCTGGGCAGCGTCTTTGAGTGGAACTTCGGCCGATACGATAGCGGGTGATTTGCCGCCGAGTTCCAACGTTACGGGCGTTAGGTTTTCGGCTGCTGCCCGCATCACCTGTTTACCGACGTGGGTTGAACCGGTGAACAGCAGGTGGTCGAACGGGAGCCCGCAAAACGCTACGGCCACCTGTGCGTCGCCCAAGACCACGGTGACCATGTCTTCGGGGAAAATGCGCCCTAGCAGATCTTTCAGCAAGCGCCCGCTGGCCGGTGTGTATTCGCTCAGTTTAAGCATCACCCGGTTGCCTGCCGCCAAAGCGCCAATCAAGGGGCCCATTGCCAAATACAGGGGGTAATTCCACGGGACAACCACGCCGATGACGCCTAAGGGCTGGTACACGACCTTAGCGTTGGCAGGCTGAAACATCACGCCAACGTGGCGCGATGAGGGTTTCATCCAGCGTTTAAGGTGTTTGAGGGTGTAATCAATGCTATGCAAGCTGGGCATCAGCTCGGCAAATAAGGTTTCATCGGGGCTGCGGTGGCTAAAGTCTTGGCTGATGGCGTCGATTAAGACTTCGCGCTCCCGGCTTAGCATGTCGCGTAGACTGTTTAACCACTGGTGGCGTTGTGCTAGTAGTGGGAAGGGATGAGCTGAATAGGCCTCTCGCTGCTGAGCAAAAAGGCTGTTGAGATTGCTCTGCGAATGGGAGGAACTAAAAGGGTGGGTACTGTCGAAAGACATCGTTCGCTCTCTGCAGATGTTTAGAGTATTTGTGAAATCCAAAAATGTTATTAGAGCTTAGACTCTATATTGTCAACACGTAGGCTCACTGCATGGATTGCTCGAGGCCCTGTGGTCAGCTTTAAGATTCATTTCTACGCTCATCGAAGATCTGGCCATGATCACACGTCTTAAAACCCGACAACGCATCATTAATACCAGCCTGCAATTGTTTAACCAGTTGGGTGAACGCAGTGTCAGTACGAATCACATTGCGGCTCACTTGGAGATTTCGCCGGGTAATTTGTATTACCACTTCCCTAACAAGCAGGCGATCATTTCGGAGTTGTTTAACGAGTTTGAGGCGTTGATATTGGGTTTTTTGCGCCCGCCTGAAGGTCGTTTACCTGACGTCAACGATAAGCGTGACTATTTAAAACAACTGCTTAATGCCATCTGGCAGTACCGTTTTTTATACCGTGATATTGAGTACTTTCTGCACAGTGACGCAGATCTGGCTGTGCGCTATCGGTACTTCTCGATGCAATGCTTATTTCAGGGGCAAGCCGTTTTTGCGGGGTTTGTGCAGGCTGGCATTTTGGACATGACGCCCCAGCAAATCGAATCGCTGACAGTCAACGCTTGGATCATTCTGACGTCGTGGGTGAGCTTCTTGTGCGCGACCCGCGAACGCTCCGATCTCTTGTCTGAACAGGCGGTCAAGCGCGGGATCTATCAACTGCTGATGCTGGAATCAGGCTTCGTCACCGCGCCGTACCGTTGTGCGGTCGATGAATTGCTCAATGAGTATTACGTTCCATTGCAAAACACATTGGACGTACAGTAACGGCATTCCCACCCTCACAGGAGTTCGTTATGCCGATTGCGCAATTGATCAGCCCTCACGCCCTGAATGAACGTCAGGCGCGGCCTGGTCTGGTGATTCTGGATTGCCGTTTTGCCCTAGAAGACCCTGAATATGGTCGCAGCAGCTTTGCCGAAGGGCATATTGCCGGTGCGCAGTTTGCGGACCTTGAGCACGACCTCAGTGGCCCGGTCACTAAAGGCGTGACGGGCCGTCATCCGCTGCCAGATGCGCAAATATTGCTAAAGCAACTGAGGGCGTGGGGCATTAACCCAGACAGTGATGTGGTGCTGTATGACGATGGTCCGGGCGCGTTTGCTGCTCGGGCGTGGTGGTTATTGGCGTGGCTGGGTAAGCGCGACGGCGTGTTTATTCTCGATGGTGGGCTTAAAGCTTGGCACGCGGCGGGTTTTAAGCTGAGCACGGATCAATCCATGGCGTTGCCGGGAACCTTCACTGGCCAGCCTGATGGCCAGTTGCTAGTGAGCGCCGAGCAACTGCAAGCACGCTTGGGCCTGCCAGGTCTGACCTTGATTGATGCGCGCGCCAAACCGCGTTTTAGCGGTGACGTAGAACCTATCGACCCGATTGCCGGACACATCCCGGGCGCGCAATGTGCGGCCTTCAATGAAAACCTCGACAGCACTGGGCGCTTCTTGCCTGCTGAGCAGCTTAAACAGCGTTTTGCCGAGCAACTGGCCGGCCGCGCGCCTGAAGAGTTGGTGGCGTATTGCGGCTCGGGCGTGACCGCTTGCCATAACCTGTTTGCGCTAGGGTTGGCGGGCTATCCTTTGGGCAAATTGTATGCGGGGTCGTGGAGCGAATGGATCAACGACCCTGCGCGGGGCGTTGCCACAGGGGAGTGAGGCCGCGGCCCCCAACATAGCTCCGGACTTTAGGAGCTGCCGCACGCTGCGCTCTTTTAATCTTGTTTGGGCGGTTCGC
>NZ_LLWH01000015.1 GCF_001411475.1 Pseudomonas endophytica
AAGGTCCGGGCGAAAATAGCGAGGTAAATCGACTGGTTGGGCTCTGCCTTAACGAGGCTGCCAGAGGCCGAGTCTATGCGGTGATCAAGGGCGGCCAGCAGGAAGTAAGGGGTCAGGCTCGACGATGCCTGCTTCAAGGCTCTCCAGTGATTAACTTCGCCCCAAGCGCTGTCTATGGCGATTAAGGCATCACGCTTGGACGGCGCGTCACTCGGCGGGAGGTTGCGCAGGGTTTTAGTGATGAGGGTTCGATAGCCGGGGATTTCATAGCTCAACCGTTTGGAGAGCGCGCCAATCTGGCCGTTTTGTTTGGCATTGGCCAAGTCGCTGACCAAGGCTGCAAAAGCCTGTTCGTTCGGCAAGGTTTTGCATTTCCAGGTGGTCAGCGCCTCTACAGTAGCTGGTAGTGCGGTGTTGGCATCGGGGTTATCGACGCTGCGTGTGAGCAACGTGCCGATGGGGAAAGCAAAGCACACGATCACGAAGA
This sequence comes from Pseudomonas endophytica, assembly GCF_001411475.1. GTDB lineage: Bacteria > Pseudomonadota > Gammaproteobacteria > Pseudomonadales > Pseudomonadaceae > Aquipseudomonas > Aquipseudomonas endophytica. Next base: position 488 of record NZ_LLWH01000015.1, read on the forward strand.
CAAATAGCGGAGCAATCAGCAATAGCGATTTGAACTTGTAGGAACGTTCGGATTTTATGAGCTTGGCTCTCAGGTCGGAGGTCTGCTCATGGGGTTGGCCTGACGCAACAGTGGCGGATCGACTCATGTTCGACGGCTCAATAGGGGGCCGCGTCCAGGGCACGGATGTGCTCTGGCGACCAAGAAAGTGAAATCGAACTGCCAACCGTCCAGCTGTGATTCATGTGTGAGATGGGCAGCTTGACCATGAAGTTGGGTTGCCCGGCAATTTCAGTGATCATGCGCACGTGATCACCCAAGTAGATGTATTCCTGAATGCGCGCGGTTATGACTGTGCTACCCGCATTGCCGACCAGTACGCGTTCGGGGCGGATGCACAAGGCCACTTGATCGCCCGGCTGCGAGTGCGCCACCGGCACGGCACGGATCAGGCTGCCGTCCGCCAGACGTGCCACGGCGTATTGCTCATCGCGATAGACAAAGGTGCCGAGCAGGGTGTTGTTTTCGCCAATAAATTGCGCCACGAAACTTTTGTTAGGGGCTTCATAGATCGCTGTCGGCGTGTCGATTTGTTGAATCACGCCATCGTTGAACACCGCCACGCGGTCAGACATGGTCAGGGCTTCGCTTTGGTCGTGGGTCACATACACCACGGTCAGGCCCAGTTGCTGGTGCAGGTGTTTGATTTCCAGTTGCATGTGTTCGCGCAGTTGCTTATCGAGAGCGCCCAGCGGTTCATCCATCAGCACCAGCTTGGGTTCGAACACCAGCGCACGGGCTAAGGCAACACGTTGCTGCTGGCCACCCGACAGTTGCGCCGGGTAGCGTTTTGCGAAATCGGTGAGTTTCACCATGTCCAGAGCGCGGCTTACTTTTTGCTTTTTGTCGACGCTGTTAATTTTGCGGACAGCCAGCGGGAAGGCCAGGTTTTGCTCAATGGTCATGTGCGGAAACAGCGCATAGTTTTGAAATACCATCCCGATGTTGCGTTTGTGCGGGGGGAGGTTGTGCAAAGGTTTATCGTTAAGAAAAATTTCGCCTTGGGTTGGGGTTTCGAAGCCAGCCAGCATCATTAGGCTGGTGGTTTTGCCAGAGCCGGACGGACCGAGCAGGGTGACAAATTCCCCTTCGTCAATGTCGAGGTTTAAATCCTTAACCACGGGACGCAAACCGTCGTAGGTCTTTTGGATATTTTTAAAGCTGACCAGGTGTTTCACGTAACCATCCTCACTCGAAAGCAGGCACACGGGCTCTTCACTAATGCCTGCGTGTAAAGCGGCAATAGCGCACAGATAACGTCGCAAAACCTGCCACCGTAGGCCGGTGGCAGGGTGAGCAAGAGGCGGGGGGTTACTTCTTAACGACCCAAGCGTTGAAACGCTCGGTCAGCGGTTCGATGTTTTCAACCCAGAAGTCGACGTCGATAGGGATCGACTGCGCGAGGTTTTCTGGGGTGGTAGGCAGGGTGTGCTTCAAGTCTGCCGGTACAAAGTCGTTGGCTTTGGTATTTGTCAGGCCGTAGGCAATGTGCTTGGGTAGCTTGGCTTGCTCTTCGGGTTGGCTAGCGAAAGCGATGAAGTCCATGGCTTGGGCTTTGTTTTCGCTGCCTTTGAGCACAGCCCAAGAGTCGATGGCCGAGACGCTGCCGTTCCACAGGAACTTGAAGTTTTTACCTTCGTTGTTGTTAAAACCGGTGATGCGGCCGTTGTAGGCGGAACTCATGACGATATCGCCAGCGGTCAGCATTTGCAGCGGCTGTGCCCCAGCCTCCCACCACACGATGCTGGACTTGATGGTGCCCAGTTTGTTGAAGGCGCGGTCTACACCTTCTGGCGTGCGCAGCACGTTGTACACCTCGGAAGGCTTGACGCCGTCAGCAATCAGCGCGAACTCAAGTGCGTATTTCGGGCCTTTGCGCAGACCGCGCTTGCCGGGAATTTTTTCCAGATCAAAAAAGTCGGCCCATGAGGTGGGTTCGGTCTTGAGCTTGTCGCCGTCCCATGACAGGCCGGTGTTCCAAACGATGTTGCCGACACCGCACTCACTCACGGCCTCCGGGATGAAGTCAGCTTTGTTGCCGACCTTGGCCCAGTCTATTGGTTCGAACAACCCGGACTCGCAGCCCAGTGCAAGGTCTTCGGCTTCAACTTCGACAACGTCCCAGTTAGGGTTGCCGACGCGGACCTTGGCATCTAACACGCCAACGCCGCCGTCCCAGCTTTGGTCCAGTACTTTTTTGCCCGTTTGTTTGCCGTAGGGTGCGAAAAACAGCTCGCGCTGTGCGTCCTGAAAATTACCTCCCCAAGAAACAATCGTCAGATCACGGGCACTGGCAGCTTGGGAAGCTGCAAGGCCAATGAGAGCAAGTCCATATGCTGCAACAGCGTGGCGTGATTTATGCATTGTTAGCCTCTACGCAGATGTTGTGGTTACGCGGTAAAAATTTTTACCACTTGAGCGAGGGCTCAGGCAAGCTTTATTTTGCTTGGCTGTAACGTCATGAATCAGCGGTGGAGCGGTAAGCGGTTGTTTTTTCACGTCTAAAGATGAAAAAAGACGTTACACCTGCAACCGACTGTGTTTTTTTAGCTAAAGTGTCAAACGGTTCTACAGGGTCAAACCTGTTCGCAACCGTGTTACTTTGCCGCACTCAGAGGGTGCTGCAGGGGGCACAATGACCCAACCTGGTGCGTGCGAGTGGCCTTTATATAAAGGCTCTCGGCAGTTCAAGGTTCACATTAAACGTTGGCCCGCTTGGGTGCCGTTTAGCTAAGGAATCCACCGTGACAGAAACATCGGCGACAGGCCGAAGCCCGCATATTCGAGAAGAACTTCCCGATAACCCGGCAGAGGTTGCGGACACGGCCTCAGTAGGTGCACGGCTCAAGGCGTTACGACAAAGTCGAGGTCTTTCGATCAGAGGCTTGTCAGAACTGGCCGGTGTGCCGCATGCCACGCTTTCCATTATCGAACGGGATAAGTCCAGCCCGTCCGTGAGTATCTTGAAGCGTTTGCTTCGGCCCTTGAATGTCACCCTTAGCGTATTTTTTTCCGACTCGGCAGTTGTTGACCGCGCCGTCTTCTACAAGGCCAGTGAACTGGTCGAACTGGCTGATGGCAAGAAGCTATCATACAGGCAAGTGGGCGCGAATCTCGAAAATAGTTCGATGATGATTCTTCATGAGCGTTATGAGCCGGGCGCAGACACCGGGGAAGAGGGCGAAGAGCTGTACTCGCACGACGCGGAGGAAGGCGGAATCATCATCCAGGGTCGCTTGGAAATGACAGTGGGTGATGAAATTCGGGTGTTGTCGGTGGGCGATGCTTACTATTTCGACAGCCGTCTGCCGCACCGGATGCGCAACCCATTTGATGAAGTGTGCATTGTGGTCAGTGCGGTATCGCCGCCCACGTTTTAAGATCAAAAGATCGCAGCCTTCGGCAGCTCCTACGCGGTTTGCTGAGGTTTAGTGGCGTTGGCGGAGCTGGGCGAGCAGTGCCTGTAAGGGGTGTTGCAGCGCTTGGCCTGCGTGGCGTTTGACTTGGCTGCGGCACGAATAACCATCAGCCAGCAGTTTGCCGCCCGGCAGGTGGCGCTCGACGATGGGCTGCCAAGACTGCGAGTAAATGAGCGATGAGGTGTGAGCGTTGCGTGTTTCGTGCCCGTAGGTCCCGGACATCCCGCAGCAACCGCTGGGTAAGACATTCAGCGTGAGGCCAAAGCCGTCGAAGACTTTTTTCCAGACCTCAATGCTCCCCGGCTCGTTGGTGCGCTCGGTGCAGTGCGGTAGAAACTGGTAGACGTCTTTCGCGCCGTCTTGCACCGCTTCCGGCAGTGCCGTCGCCAGCCATTCCTGCGGTAGCGCAACATGTGGCGCCGCCTCTTGGTCTAGGGTTTTGGCGTACTCTTGGCGATAGACCAAGGTCATGGCCGGGTCTAGGCCCACCAGCGGTATGCCGCTTTCTTGCAGCGCCATAAGCCCTTTGGCGGTGTTCGCTGCGGTCTTTTTAAACGCTCCAAGAAAACCTTGCACTTGCAACGGTTTGCCATTGGGCGAGAAGGGCGCTAGGTACACCTGGTAGCCAAGCCGAGCAATCAATTCGATCCATTGCGCTGCCAGTGGTGTCTCGAAATAACGGGTGAAGGCGTCTTGAACCAAAATCACGCTGCGTGCGCGTTGCTCTGTTGTCAGGCGCGATAGGCGTTGTGGCGTGGCAATTTGCACGTTCCATTGAGCGCATACGCTATGAAAATCCATCAGGCTCAACAGCGGGCTGTCGACCATGCCGACAACGCGCTCCAAGAGGTATTTAACCGGCTTGGCGCTCATCATCGCGTTGTACAGGCGTGGGAAGCGCGCAATGTGGGGGATGCTGAACTCCAGTGAGCCGATTGCATAATCCTTGAGCGGGCGCAGGTAGCGGCTGTGATACAGCTCTAGAAAACGGGCTCTGAAATCCGGCACGTTGACTTTGACCGGGCATTGCCCCGCGCAGGATTTACACGCCAAGCAGCCAGCCATGGCGTCATACACTTCGTGAGAAAAGTCTTTTTCGCCCATCAATTTGGCCAGCGAGTTGCGGGCCCTGCGCAGCACGCTGGAGGAGTAATTGCCCAAGACGTCGACCCCTTGTGCGCCCTGCTGGCGCAGCCATTCACGCATTAGCGAGGCACGCCCTTTGGGTGAGTGAATGCGCTCGCGGGTGGCTTTCCAAGACGGGCACATCGCGTCATCAGGGTCAAAGTTGTAGCACGCGCCATTGCCGTTGCAGTGCACGGCGCTTTGATAGCTTTGCCACACACGTTCGTCAATTTGCCGGTCTAGGTCGCCGCGTAATGTGACCTCATCGACGCGGGTCAGGCGGGCCGTGCTGAGCCGCGCCGGGGTCGCGATTTTGCCGGGGTTTAGTTGGTTGAACGGGTCGAATGCCGCTTTGATCGCCTGCAACGCCGGATACAGCGCGCCAAAGTATTTTGGCCCGTATTCCGAACGTAGCCCTTTGCCATGTTCGCCCCAGAGCAAACCGCCGTATTTATGCGTGAGCGCCGCAACCCCGTCTGAAATCGGGCGGATGAGCGCCGCTTGGCGCGGGTCTTTCATGTCTAGAATCGGCCGCACGTGTAAGACCCCGGCATCGACGTGGCCGAACATGCCGTATTCCAGATGGTGACTGTCCAGCAGGGCGCGGAATTCGGCGATATAGTCCGCCAAGTTTTCCGGCGGTACGGCCGTGTCTTCGACAAATGGCTGCGGTCTGGCTTCGCCTTGCACGTTACCCAACAGCCCCACAGAGCGTTTGCGCATGGTGTAGACGCGCTTTATCGCTTCGCTGCCGATGGCCAATGTATGGCCCAAGCGGCGTACGCTGTGGTCGTTGTGCAAATGCTCGGTAAAGTCGTGAACGCGCTGCTCCAAGCGTTCCAAGTCATCGTCACTGAACTCGATCAGGTTGATGCCCATGGTTGGGGTGTTCGGGTCTTGCGGGAAATATTCAGCAACTCCATGCCAAACGATGTCTTTCATCGCCAGCAGTAGCACTTTTGAGTCGACCGTCTCAATCGACAGCGGCTTGAGCGCCATCAATGCTTTGGCGTCGCGCAGGGCCTCCATAAAGCTGGCGTAGCGTACGTTGACTAATATCGAGTGCTGCGGGATGGGCAGAACGTTGAGTTTGGCCTCGATGATAAAGCCCAGCGAGCCTTCGGAACCGCACAGGAGGCTGTTCAGGTTAAAGCGGCCATCGGCCTCGCGCAGGTGGGCGAGGTCATAACCAGTGAGGCAGCGATTGAGCGGCGGAAAGATCTCTTTGATTAACGCTTGCTGGTTATCGGCAATGTCTTGGGCGCAGCGATAAACCTCACCAATAACGTTTTGCTGGGCTGCCTGTTGGCTGGCCTGCTCGTTTGTCATCACTTGGCTGTCCAAGCGCTTGCCGCCCAGTAGTAGGGTTGACAGCCCAAGCACGTGATCTCGAGTTTTGCCGTAGGTGCAACTGCCTTGGCCGCTGGCGTCGGTATTGATCATGCCGCCAACAGTAGCGCGGTTAGAGGTCGACAGCTCAGGGGCAAAGAACAAGCCGTGCGCTTTAAGGGCTGCGTTCAGTTGGTCTTTGACCACGCCGCTTTGCACCCTAACCCAGCGTTCTTGAACGTTGATCTCGAGAATCTGATTGAGGTGCCGTGAGAGATCGACCACCAGCCCGTCAGTCAGCGACTGGCCGTTGGTACCGGTGCCGCCGCCGCGCGCGGTCAGCACAATAGAACGATACTCGGGCCGTGCGGCGAGCGTGGTCAGGCATTCGACGTCGGCATAATCCTTGGGGAATACCGCCGCCTGAGGTAAGCGTTGGTATATCGAGTTGTCAGTGGCCAGCACCGTTCTGAGGGCGAAATCACTGGCGATTTCGCCCTTGAAGCCTTCCGTTGTCAGTGCGCTTAGAAAACGTTGGTAAGCGTCATCAAGACGATGGATAGGAGCGAGGCGGGCGATCATCGGGGGTATTTCCTGCAGGCTAATTCATTTCTACATTCACTCGTCGCATGGTGTTGGCGAACTCGCCGGCGCGGTGAAATTGATTTAGCAGGATTTTCAGGGTCTAGAAGCGTCAAGGCAAACGTATAACGTGCAGCCTTTGCATGAGGTTTATGAATGAATGGGGGCGTATTGCTCGCGATCTTTTAAAAGATCGCGAGCAAGCTCGCTGATACAAAACTGTAGGAGCTGCCGCAGGCTGCGATCTTTTGATCTTTTAAAAGATCGCAGCCTTCGGCAGTTCCTACAGCGTGGGCAGCTTTTCTAGCGCGGCGCGCAGTTCATCGGCGTTGCTAAAAGCTTGCTGCGACACCAGGGTGCCGTTGTCCAGTTGCAGCCATAGCACTTGGTCTTCCGGGCCTGGGTAGTGGGCGGCGATGCTGCCGTCACGGTCCAGTACAACGCGGTAGTTGTAGTCGCGCATTTTTGGCAGGGCGAACATTTTACCGATCAATGACGGCATCCCATGGATGTCGGCGAGAAATGCCACATGGCGGGCGGGCAGATACTCTTTTGTCTGGCCCTCAAGTGCGGCTTTTACCAGCTTGGAACCGTCCATGTTGCGGGCCACCAGAAGCACGTGGGTATTGGCGTCTAGGGTGTAGGGTTGATCATGCTGGTCTTGCAGCGTCCACGGGGTGAGGGGCTCGCCAACCGTGGCGGCGAAGGTCGGCATGGACAGCGCGCTTAATAGCAGTAAAAGTGCAATTTTCACTGTTTTATGTCTCCGGTTTTGATCTGGGGTTATCGTGGGTTTAGGCTGACGATCAAGCGCGACCAGGGGTTTTCTGGGCTAAACGTTTGGCCCAGTTGCCGCCGCAGGCGCGCTGGCATTCGTCTTCGGAATCGTAAAACACATGGTTGGCTACTTGGCGCACATTGATCGAGGCGTCGACCAAAGCTTGAGCCGTGCGTTCGACCATAAACCGCGCCTCGCCATCGGCCAGAGCGAAGTCTTTGCTCACCTGAGTGTCGAATACCCAGACGATTTTCAGGCTCGCCGGGAAGGTGTCGAAGTTCACTGAGTGGGTTAGCCAGACAAAACCTGGAATTTGCCCTTTGGCGCTTTCACAGGCATCGGTCAGGTGTTTAATCAGGCCCCGTTCAATCTGTGCCTGATTACGTTTGTTCAAAGACATGGGTGAATCCTGTGGGCAACGGTGACAAAGGGGCAATTGTACGTGAAGTGCCAATCAGCAATTGATCTACTTCTCATCGCTCAAAAGATGCGTTTTCGTCCAAAGTGCCACCTGGGGTAGAATGTCGCGGTCTGGAGGCTGACCCTTGCAGGTTTCGCACCTTGTAGCTCTGTGCAAAGTGCTTCAAAAAGTGTCAGCTCCCATGAAATCGCAACACGAGGTTGGGGGTGAAGGAGCTGGGCAGGTTAAGTCTGCCGTTGGCCACGCCCGACACATACACCAAAATGTCACCCAAGTAGCTGAAGCCAAAAGCAATAAAAGATCAGCGCCCAAGGTACATAAAAGTGAGGTCTATAGTGTGCATAGGCCTTATATGTCTACTCGATCATGGCCTGATGAAGGGCTCGGTTGCAGGTAGCCTGTCCTGTAATGGGTCCAGCTCTGTTCTGATCGCAGTGCCGGGTAGATGGCGTTTTATCTTAGGTACGACAACATGTTTAAGAAGATGAACAAAGGGCTTGTGGGCCTGGCGCTGACCATGGGACTAACGTCCGTGAACGCTGCCGAGCCAAAGCAAGTTGATGTACTGCTGATTGGCGGCGGCATCATGAGCGCTACCTTGGGTGTCTGGCTTGATGAGCTGGAACCCGGTGTGTCCATGGAGATGATTGAACGGCTCGATGGCGTCGCTCAAGAAAGCTCCAACGGCTGGAACAACGCGGGTACCGGTCACTCAGCGTTGGCTGAACTCAACTACACCCCTGAAGACAAGAACGGCAACGTTGAAATCCCTAAGGCCATTGAAATCAATGAAGCCTTCCAGATTTCGCGTCAGTTCTGGGCTTGGCAGGTCAAGAACGGCGTTCTGAAAAACCCGCGTTCGTTCATCAACTCCACTCCGCACATGAGCTTTGTGTGGGGCGATGACAACATCAAGTTCTTGAAAAAGCGTTACGAAGCTCTGCAAGCCAGCCCGCTATTCGCAGGCATGCAGTACTCCGAAGACCCAGAGCAGATCAAGCAATGGGTGCCGCTGATGATGCAAGGGCGTGACCCAAGTCAGAAAGTCGCGGCCACTTGGAGCCCGATCGGTACTGACGTCAACTTCGGTGAAATCACCCGCCAGTTCGTGTCTTACCTGCAAACCAAGCCTAACTTCACGTTGAACTTGTCGAGCGAAGTTAAAGACATCACGCGTAACGAAGATGGTACGTGGCGTGTAGTGTCTAAAAACCTCAAAGACGGAACTGAAACGGCGACTAACGCCAAGTTTGTGTTCATTGGCGCGGGTGGCGGTGCTCTGCACCTGCTGCAGAAGTCGGGTATTCCTGAAGCCAAGGAATACGCTGGCTTCCCGGTAGGGGGGTCGTTCCTGGTAACCGAGAATCCAACCGTGGCCGAGCAACACTTGGCCAAGGCTTACGGTAAAGCTTCGGTGGGCGCGCCTCCGATGTCGGTTCCGCACTTGGACACCCGCGTGCTGGATGGTAAGCGCGTAATCCTGTTTGGCCCATTCGCGACGTTCTCGACCAAGTTCTTGAAGGAAGGCTCGTACTTTGACCTGCTGACCAGCACCACGACGCACAACATCTGGCCAATGACCAAAGTGGGTATCGAACAATATCCGCTGGTTGAGTACCTGGCCGGTCAGCTGATGCTGTCTGATGATGACCGTTTCAATGCGCTGAAAGAGTACTACCCGGACGCTAAGCAAGAAGACTGGCGCCTGTGGCAAGCCGGTCAGCGTGTGCAGATCATCAAACGTGACGAAGAGAAGGGCGGCGTGCTGAAGTTGGGCACTGAGATCGTTGCTTCCAAAGACGGCAGCATTGCCGGCCTGCTGGGTGCTTCGCCAGGTGCATCGACCGCTGCGCCAATTATGCTCAACGTGCTCGAAACCGTGTTCAAGGACAAGGTAGCGACGCCTGAGTGGCAAGCCAAGCTGCGTGAGATCGTGCCTAGCTACGGCACCAAGCTGAACGGCTCGCCTGAGCGTGTTGCACAGGAATGGGCGTACACCGCCGAGACCTTGCAACTGACTCCGCCGCCAGCTATCCCGGCAGCAACGGGTACGCAAGCAGCACCTGCTGAGCCGGCCAAGCCTGCTCCAAGCAATCCGGCGGCTGACATGGCGCTGTAAAAGCAAGCCCCGCTCAACAGCGTTGAGCGGGGCTACTTTTTGTACGTTTTAATCGTTTAACCCTCGCAATCCCCCCTCTACATTCATATTTACTGGCTGCCCAATAGCGCGGTCCAGTAGATGCCTGCATCACTTTTAGGGTCTGTCGCATAGGCGGCACCCAGCTCGCGGAAGTCTGGATTCATGATATTGGCGCAGTGCCCTGGGCTTGCCAGCCACCCATCGACGACTTTGCGCGGTGTGTCTAGACCGGCGGCGATGTTCTCGCCAATCAGTTGGCCACTGTAACCGGCCAGTTCGGCGCGATCACCAGGTGTGCCGCCCGTGCGGTCTTTGTGGTCAAAATAGTTGTTGTTGGCCATGTCGCGGCTATGGTTTTGGGCCGCTGTCGCTAGAGTGGCGTTCCAAGTCAGCGGGTCGGTCGGTGTAAACGCCTGAGTACCGCATTGACGTGGTTGGGTGCGGGCGCTGTTGATCAACTCCAGCACCTTTTGGCCCTCTGCCTGTGAGTCGCCCAAGCGTGAGGTCAACAGGGGGCGCGCCAAGACGATGCGCCAATCTTGCCCGGAGTGGCTGACCCCGATGTCAATAAACTGTGGATCCAGCACCACTTTGCAGAAGCTTTCACGCACGGCTTTCATCGCGGCGTCTGAGTCACGTGGGCCGGTGAGGTTGATCGCCTGTACGTTAACCATCGGGTAGGCAGCACGTGCAAGCGCATCCTGTAAGTCGCCGTAAGCACTGGCAGGCAGTATCAGTCGGGTATCTAAGGTCAGGGGTGGCAGCTCTTGTGAGGCTTGAGCGCCGCAAGGTTGGGCTTGGCTGCGATAGGTGTTGATTGAATCAACCAGTTGCGATTCTTCGCTGGCCAATGTGGATGCGCTAAAGATCAGGCTCAGGCTGAGCCCTGCCAAGCGGGTGAACGTGAAGTGTCGGCGCATAACGTTTCCTCGGATCGGAATGCGCCCATCATGCGTTATTTCTGGCTGGCCACGAAAGCTTTGGCTTTAGCGGTCAGTTGGTCGATCTGGCGATCACGTTTTTTTTCGGCGTCGAGCATGGCTTTTTTGCCGTTGCGATTAAGTAGGTAGGTGTGGATCTGTCGTACCTCGGTACTTTGATAAACCGAAGAGACGTCTAGCACGCCCATCAAGCCGTCTGAGCTGTAGTCGCGGGTGTTCATTAGCACTTGCGGGCCGCGGGTGCCTACAACCTGAAAGCCCATGCCTTGCAACGCCGCGACTTTGCTGACGCTACAGCTCAACTCTGTGTGCGGGTAACGGCGGGTGACTTCTTGCAGCATGGCCTGCATCACCCCCAGATGACGATGGCTAGACAACTCGGCCATGTAGGCGATGCCGCAGGCGTGTGGGTCGTCTTTGAACGGCAGGTACAGGACAAACCCGCTGACTTTCTGCGGGTCGTGTTCATCGGTCGCGACAATCAGTTCAATCGCAATACCTTGCGAGCCGTCGAGGGCTTGCAGATACAGGTGTACTTCAAAACCGATGGCGTACTGATAAATGCTGTACAGCAGATTGCTCGGCGCGATTTCCATGGCGCTGATATCGCTGAGATGATCAACCACAAGCTGCATGATCTGGGCGTTAATCGGCTCGCTGATCGGCGTATCGAAATGAGTGAGGGTGGTCATAAGTCAGGTCTGTGGGCGTGAGGAAAAGCACATGACCCTGTCGAAACGCGCTGGCTCAGCCAGTAGTCATGCAAGGCGCGGGCTGCCGGGGCAACGTCAGCGACCTGTTGCTGATGGGCAGCTACGTCGAGGTCTTCCGGCAGTTCAAAGGTGTCTTGCTCGGCCAGATCGACGATGGTTTGCAGCAAGGCGGCTTGAATAGCGGGCAACGCGGGCCAGTGTGCAATGGCGATGGCGCGTAGGTAGCCGAAGCACCATTCTTCGGCCAAGGTGACGGTTTGGCCTTGGTGTTCGCTTGCTTCAAAGCGCGGCGCAAAAGCTGCGGGGTCTTCAGCCAGTTGCAAGGCCAGAACGTTGTAGTGCCGGGTACACAGTTCGATAACGTTTTTGAGGTCTTCGGGGCTTTCCCAGTTAGGCAACTGACCACCCCAAATGGCAGGAAACCATTGGGCAATATCCACTTGCTCCGGGCTGGACGCCAGCGCAGTGAAAAAGCCATCCAGCTCGCAGGTGTTGAGAATAGTGTAATCGTCGCCGTACTTAAGCAGAGTTTCTTCGATTGCCTCGAACTCTGTGGCACTCAATGGTTGGCTTTGCATGGCGGGTTCCTTGGCTGTTTGTCCTGAGTCAACGCTACGTCAGACCTTTGGGTTAGTCGACCTGCACAATCGAGTCGAGCACAAAGTATTTAAAGCCGGCTTTGGCCAAGGCTTTTTTGGCTTCCTGTTCGGCATCGAAGCGGCTCAACAATTTTGAGTCATGCACAAACAGGGTTTCTTCGCCGTCATACACTTTGCTCACGTGCAACGTCACCCGCAATACTGGGCCTCGACGTTTGACCGGCGTTTTTGGTGCTGGCTTGGGAGTCAGGGTGGCAGTGATTTTGGGGGCGACAGGAGCTGGGAGTGGTGCGGGCGTAGCGACGGGTGCTGTCTCAGCTGGCAGATCAAGGCCGAGCGCTATGCGCATTTCGTCCTCGGTGAATCCGGTACTCATGTTCTGGCTCTATCGTTATTAAAAAACGCGCTTATAAGTTATTAAGCCTGTTTAGGCAAGGTAAACCAGAGGATTGGCGCTAGAAGTGCTCGTTCTGTAAGGCAGTTCACCTTTTAAACTGTATTCAGGTGTCACGCAGCAGGTCATGGCTGTCGAGTAGCTTGTAGGCAATTTCTGGGCGTTTTTCCAAAGCACGGCGTATGGCGGCCGGGATCGCTTGGCGTGTCTTGCGGCACAAACCGGGTTGTTCAGCGACCCGGATCTCAATCCCGCGCATGGTTCGAACTTCGTTAAAACCCGGCCCAACGTTGACCTCAATCCCTAATTGTTCGTGCATGCGACGTTGCATGTGCTCTAGATCGGCCAAGCTCTGAATGTTTTCGAGCCGCTCAAGCATGACTTTTTCTGCCTGCCGGCTGAGGCTCAGGATGCGCAGATCGGGGGCGGGTTGCGCCAACAGTTGCTCACGCTCGCAGATGCAAGCACCGGGAGGGCAAGGCTGGCGGACCACGATTGAAGGGTTCATGGGCATGAGCATAGTCACATTGCCCTGGTTTTGTCGCGTTGCAGCCCTTGTGCGCATCAGGCGCTATAAAGCGCTGGATGCGCAGTGACTGATGCCTGTGTCAGGCATGGGCGGGCTGATGATTGAGGTCCTCGTCAAGAATGGCCGCATACAATTGACGATCAATATTGGCGCCGCTCAAAATCACGGCCACTCGACGCCCTTGTTGCTGGGCCTGCTCTTTGATCAACCCGGCCAACGCAGCAGCGCCAGCGCCTTCCGCTGTGTTATGGGTGGCTTCGTGGTAAAGGCGTATGGCGTGTGCAATGTCGCGGTCCGAAACACGGATCACTCGCGCGGCGCCTTTGGCAATGATTGCCAGCGCATCAGGCTGTGGCTGACGGCAGGCCAGGCCGTCGGCGAAAGTGTTGGCGCTGTCAGTGCACACCACGCAACCTTGTTCGACACTGAGGGCATAGGCATCGGCATGCTCGGACACCACGCCGACGATCTCAGTGCTTAGCCCCAGCAGGTCGCGTGCTTGGATCAAACCGCAGATGCCTGAACCCATACCGATGGGCACATACACGGTGTGCAGGTCTGCGACCGCCTCCAGTAACTCAAGGGCATAGGTGGCAACGCCGCGAATTAGATCGGGATGAAAGGCCGGGACCAAGTGCAGGTGATAGGTGTGCGCCAGCTCGGCGGCGTGGCTGCGTGCTTCATCGAAATCCTTGCCATGCTCAATGACCGTCGCCCCCAAGGCGCGCATCGCGGCGTTTTTGCCCCGTGAGTTACCTTCGGGTACGACAATGC
>NZ_LLWH01000016.1 GCF_001411475.1 Pseudomonas endophytica
GTCGTACGAGCAAACCTGTGCATAATATGCGACAGAGTATTCATTGATTCTTTAGAGCCGCCGGCTTTTTGGGCATAAGTAGTGTAATACACGCCTCGAATAAACCTTCCAACAGAAGTGTTAGACGATGGAAGCATTGACGTTGCGATACCGCTATCAGGCTGACTTACCTTAATCCCTCCCAGCACCGATGAAGACCTATCAATATTTGTCAACTGCGTATAGTTATTTAAGTTTGTTAAGTGCCATGGAAAATCAGGCCCATTCGTCATGACACGAGTAGGGTTATCGTAAACATGCAACTTGCCCTCCTTAGCCTCTACAACAATACTGCCTCCAGCCTTATCATAAAACGCATAGTGAAGTGGTGATTTCAAGCCACCAAAATCTTTTAATGCGGGCGCCCAGAATTTACCATCACTAATGCTTTGTTTAACCTCAGACACGGTTGAGAAGTTAGAAAGAGCCCATTCGCCTAAAGAGGTTACCGGAACAGCCTTTGCATAATCAGCAGCATCTAATGGAGCCAGGTATACTTCATCCATCATATTCGCGCTGAATGATAAACCTCCGTTATTTTGCCCTTGTAAAACATTATGATTATTTCCATCATCAAACACCTCTACGGTGATTGCTAAAATATCATATTTAGCTTTATAGCTGATGCCATTCTTACCCTCTGGGGTTTTCTTCTGAAACAGTGTATTTACAGGGTAAAAAGTAAGCCATGACGGCAATGATTCAGACAACTCAAGTGTTCTTCCGTGATAAAGATTATTTTCTTTATCTGTGATCGCCAAGCTTGAACAAGCTAGCGTCGTCAATGATGTAGTCAGCAGTATCGGCAATAGGCTTAGCCGTGTTTTTTTAAAGCCCATACATTCCTCCTTAAATTACATTTACAGCTATGATCATAGCCGACATTTGAGCCTCTGCAGTTTTTGCGATTGAACCGGCTCAAGCGGATTTACAAGTACGCATGATTTATTCACCTGCATCTCAGACACATCAAGGTTGCGCTTTTGGTGTGAGATTAACCTATACGTTATTACGCGACAGCACGGATACATAAGCTATTAAGCTTAAAACTTATGAGCATGACAGCATTGTTATTTATCGCGTATTGACCAACGATCGACTCCCACTTAGAAAACTCAATAGTTAACACTAGCTCGTGCAAACTCCCAAGCCTCAAATGAGGCTTGGGAGTTTAAACAGCTGCACACTTACACTTTTTAAAACCAATGAACAAAGCTGCGCTTATAGGCCTATCCTGCCTTCACTTTGCTGTCCGCATCTTGAAGATCCTGCAGCGCTGCAGAGTATTGATCGGACTCTGCCTTAGGCACCATTTGCCACGATGGCTTACGTACTGCATAGAAGATAAACGGCGGCATCCCAGCCACGACCAATCCGATCAACAGAATCCCTGCGTACTCGAAAAACGGCATGCTGCTGAAGTTATTGGGCGGAATGAAGCCGAAAACCAACGCCACGCAGGTGGAGAACAGGCCCAAGAAGCACCATCCATGAAGGCCCTTGAGCACATAACCACGTTTTACATTGGGCTGTGTCTTGCGCAGCTTCATCGCTGATAGGAACATAAATACGTAAACAATAAGGTACATCAGCGCAGCCATCGCACTGATCATCCAGAAAGCATCGGACACGTTGTCGATGATGATGTAAATCGTCGAAAGCAAGGTGACGATAATCCCTTGCAGAAACAGGATATTTTTTTGTACGCCTTTTTTGTTCACCTTTTGCAGTATCGGTGGAAGCATCCCGGCCTTACCAACAAACAACAGACCTGTTGACGGACCTGCTGTCCAGGCTAAGACCCCGCCCAGTGCGCCGATAATCAACAAAATAGCCATGATCGGTGTTGCCCACGGCATATTGAAACCTTCAAAGAAGGCCGCATATGCCTGAATCACACCAGCAGTAAGGCTGGTCGAATCAGCAGGAACCACCAGCGAGATCGCCACGGTCGGTGGGATAAACACCAACAAGATCATAAAGAAGGCCAAAAGAATCGCCCGAGGCATTTCTTTTTGCGGATTACGCAATTCGCGGGCGTGAATGGCGTTCATTTCGATACCTGCAAACGCCAGGAAGTTACTCACAATCAATACCAAGCCAGTGATGGCACCGGTAAATTCTCGCCATAAATCGGGATGCAAATTATGTGAGCCGGCTTTGACCGTGGTGTGAGTATCGAAAATCGCCGGAATCAGAGCGTCCAAGGTCAAAGGTGCCGCAGATTTGTGTCCAAGCACCAACCAGGCCACGCCTAAAAGAACCAACAATGCTGCGGGCAATGCAGTGCC
This sequence comes from Pseudomonas endophytica, assembly GCF_001411475.1. Classification (GTDB taxonomy): domain Bacteria; phylum Pseudomonadota; class Gammaproteobacteria; order Pseudomonadales; family Pseudomonadaceae; genus Aquipseudomonas; species Aquipseudomonas endophytica. The sequence goes on from NZ_LLWH01000016.1 coordinate 2,331, forward strand.
CAGCAACATGAACCATGAGGTCAGTTTTGACAGTGCATCCAATCCGTTTAGCGCTACAACCGTTGATAACCAAAACAGGACTGTAATAACTGCAGCGGTAAAGACACCGCTTTTCGCCAGTTCTGGATTGATCAAATAAGCCATTGTGCTGGCTGCAAACCCAAGCACTATGGGATACCAGACCACAACCTCCACCCACAAGAACCACATGATGAAAAAACCTGGCCGGTCACCATAAGCCTGCCTGACCCAGCCATAAATTCCGCCATTCCAGCCTGTTCCCAACTCAGAAGCGACCAGCGATACAGGAATGAAAAACAGCAGTGCCGGTATCACATAGAGAAAAACCGAACCCAAACCATAGACGGCCATACTGGGCAGTGAGCGGATACTGGCAACGGCTGCAACCATCATGAAGCAGATGGTGAGCCATGACATGTACGTTTTAGCTTTGCTGGCGGTAGCCATAAGCGCCTTCCCCATTTTGCGTAATTAGTGCAGCAGGCTCAGGTTGAGCGTGCGGCTGAGGTATTCCGCGGCAAGCTGACCGCGAACGCTGTTGCCTGCTACATCGAGCGGCGGGCCGAAGGCTGCGATTGCGCATACGCCGGGAACCACCGCAAGAATCCCACCACCTACCCCGCTCTTGCCTGGTAGGCCGACCTTGTAATACCAGTCGCCCGTGGTGTCATACAGACCATTCAAGGTCATCTCGGAGAGGATTGGCGCCACGTGTTTGGCTGCCACTACTTGCTTGCCTGTAATCGGGTTGACGCCGCCGTTGGCCAGGCAAGCGCCCATGGTGACCAAGTCATGGCAGGTAATCGCTACCGAGCATTGACGGGTGTACACATCGCATACTTGCATGGGATCGGCGTACATGTAGCCGTAACTTTGCAGCAGCCAAGCAATGCCACGATTGTGTTGATTGCTAGCTGCTTCGGATTGATATACCTCGTCGTTTACTGTCAATTCACGGCCGGCAAAAGCGTTATAGGTGGCCTGTATCTGGTCCCAGCGAGATTGGGCAGAATCGGCCTCAACCAGGCTGACAGTAGCCATCGCGCCCGCGTTTACAAAGGGGTTAAGCGGTCGACCCTTATGCAGCTCTAAGGCAACCACAGAGTTGAATGGCTCGCCGGTCGGATCGCAGCCGATCTTGCTGCGCAAGGCCTGCGGCCCAATCTCATCGAGCACATGGGCGAGAGTAAAGACTTTGGAAATCGACTCGATGGCGAAGGCGTAATCCGTGTCGCCTACCTCGGCATGGGAGCCATCACAAAACATGATGCTGATGCCGAACAGATGGGATGGCACCGAGGCTAAGTAAGGAATGTAGCTGGCGTTCTTACCGTGCTGATTGCTTGAATACCGTTGCAGTGCCTGCTCCAGTGCTTGTTTAACGGTGCTGTCTACGGTCGTAGGTCTTTGCTTCATCATGCTCTCTCCATGAGTACATTTAGAAACAAAGACTATAGGTCGAAAAAAAAACATTGATCGAAAATCGCCAGAATTCAATGAAAATCCTTGGCAAGATCATCCCAGCAACTAGCGCCGGGAGATCCATCCGCACCGTCTAGCAGTTCAGTTTCAGGCGTACGTTTTCGTTAATGAGTTTTCTGAAGCCTCGACGGAATCGACGTCACACCGTTACCCATGGGTAAATAATCAACATCCTTACGGTGTTTCACCTCGTGCTAGACGCGAGCCGTTCAAGAGTGACCGCTTTTGTCCGCTCTCTGCCGGTCACTACAGGCCCAAGCAGATCGTCCATCTATATCACCGACACGCGCGCGGGATAGCCCGGTATCGGCAACAGCAAGGAGGCTAAGCGATCTGAGGGGAGGAGACGGTGGAATGTTTTTGGATCACCGCCCAAGGCCGGGAAGGCCAAGGACGGTGAAGATCTCTAAAACCCGCTACCCAGTGGACCGTAAGGCTGCTCCGCTTAGGTGAGCAGCATTACGCTAAAAGCGGGCTCTGTCGGTGTAGCAATATGGCGGAGGCGTAGAGATTCGAACTCTAGGACCTGCTACAGTCGACGGTTTTCAAGCTTCGAATAAAATCTTTATATTTCAATAACTTAGATCTTCTAATGCTCCGCAAGACGAATATTCTTACGAGGCTACAGGCGGCGTCCTGCAAGGGCTGGATTTTTTATTGCGCAAAGTTTTTTGAGGCAATGACACCGCCCTCGCTCTGCCGAATGGCACTTGCAAAAAAAGATCATGACAGCCATTGTAATGACAACTGTCATTACAGGAATCAGCCCAATGGCCTCTATCAACATCCGCGTAGACGACGAACTCAAAGCCCGCGCCTATCAAGAACTTGAACGCCTCGGCGTCACGCCTTCAGAGCTGATGCGCCAAGCTTTACAATACGTCGCAGAACGCGGCCAATTGCCCTTCCGTCCCGTGCTCATGACCGAAGAAGACGAAGCCCTCATCAACACCGTCCGCGAACGGCTTGCAGCACCACAGCGCGTGAAGGTGACGCTGGATGACCTTTAGTCTTGAGTTCGATCAGCGCGCACTCAACAGCTAGAAGCAAACACGGTTCCTAGCACCCCATGTTCGCTCGTAATACACCTTAAATTTCTGTAATTAAGAGAAAAACACAATTATGGATGATGCCAAAATGTACGGTTATTCGTGCGTAGGTAAACGATAAACCGCGGCCTGTGGGTGGGTTTAGCGCAGCTTCGGTACCACTCCACCTCCAGTTTTTTTATTACAGCCATTCTCAAACCAGTAACTCTGAGCTGACTGCTTCCGGCCATTTGAAGTCTTGAGTGAACGTCAGACTGAGTCGAAAGCGGCCCTTCAAATGGTCAACAGCTTCTCCATCGGTTGATAGATCAGCCCACCAAGCTCGCCAACTTCCCCTGCCAACGCAAAACCGTAACGTTCATAAGCAGCCACTGAAGACAGCGACGCACTGACTGTTACTACATTGGCCCTGGCCTGCTCCAGAGCCGCATTCACCAAGCGCTTGCCAACGCCGTGGCGCTGCCAGGCCGGCGCAACGAACAGCATCGCCACATGGCGCCCTTCCTTTAGCTCGATCAGCCCGACCAGGGTTCCCTCTGCGACACAAACCAGCATCAGGTTGTCACCTACCATTCGTTCGGCAAACGCCTTCTGCGCAGCCACCTTTACGAAGGTATCCACGCCCTGCACCGACAGCGAGGGTGCAACCGCCAGCATGAACGCCTCCAGGCACAGGGCATTGGCGCCCGGCAGGTCTTCCTGAGTCATCTTGCGTATCTGCATTGTCGTCATCCATAACTCGAGTAGGGATATTTTTATACCAGAACATCCGACCTTGGGATACGCAGCAACGTCTCTGCTAACAGACGCTGCCATGCGAGACAGGTACCGTTATAGGCAGGCAGCTTCGGCTCGATTGTTGCCATCCGCCCCAGGCAGCAACTGGCCAAACGAGGGCCTTGATTGTTGGCCGCTTATGGACGATAGCCGCCGTTTGTGACGGACTGCTTTCGACTGATTTTGTTGAAAAAGTAGCTCCCCTGACTGGCCTCCGGCAAAATCTATCCATTGGCCGGCGGGGGATCACACAGCATGATGGGACAGTTATCGAGTGGGCATGAGCGACTGTTTTACTCGTTCAATCTTGAAGATCACATTCCAGCCAATCACCTTCTGCGCGGCATTGATCGGTGTCTTGATCTGAGCGACCTGCGCCATTACCTCGCCGATTTCTATAGCCCAATTGGGCGTCCAACGATTGATCCCGAACTGATGATCCGCATGCTGATCGTCGGCCACTGCTACGGCATCCGCTCTGAGCAGCGGTTGTGTGAAGAGGCCCATTTGAACCTGGCGTATCGCTGGTTCTGCCGGCTGAGCCTTGAAGATGAAGTCCCCAACCACTCAACCTTTTCGAAAAATCGACATGGCCGTTTTCGAGACAGTGATCTGTTTCGCTGGTTGTTCAATGAAGTGCTGCCCGAACTCGTCTATTCGCAAGATCGCCCGCAGCGTCCATGACGCCGCTCGCGATGTGGCTCGGCGCATCGCAGCGACGCCGGAGTACGTGCGCTCTCGCCACGAACGTAAGAAGGTCGAAATGTTCTTTGCCCACCTCAAGCGCATCCTGAAACTGGACTGCTTGCGACTACGTGGCATGAGTGGCGCGACCGATGAGTTCACGCTGGGGGCTGCGGTACAGAACCTGCGTCGACTGGCCAAACTTACATCTCAGTCGAACTGAAAATTCGACTTTTTCAACAGAATCGGCTGAAAGCAGACTACCGGACCTATGAGATCAGTCTAAGCCATCTCCTAGTAACGAGGACCCATTTACGGAGTTATGTATACCGAAGCCGGACTTGAACTGACGTAGCTAGATTTGCAACCTGATATTCTGCCTTAAAAAATCGGATGCTTACGATTAATTCGATTCCGTAATAGTTTCATATTCTGCCCCCTGAACGTCAAGCATATAAAGGCTTTAGTTTTGAAAGCCATGAATTAAACTACAAGGTTCATTTCAGCCAGGAGGAAATGTTCGTAGCGCGCTAGACATAATTACCCTGAATCAAGAGCCCATCAACGCTTCGCTGGAAACTCTCACTCCACCTGCCTACTCGTTTACGCTCATATATTCCCGCGCCCAATTTATATAATCTGAAGAGGAGGTGTACTTGATCGCAAGTTCCGAAGCATCCAAGCCGGTTACATAAGGAAAACCTTGCTGTTCCCGCAAACTATCGTAAGTGGCCTTGATGGTTGCAAAGTAAGTTGCATGACCATTCACGATAATCCGCACACCCAGTTCGGCCAAACGTTTTTCATCGCGCAACCCTAAATTGCCATAGGTGATTAACATCAGCGGGACACTTAGCCCATCGGCAATGGCTTCGAGATGTTCGAAGTTTTGCACCCCGACTAAGCAAATTCCGTCGGCCCCAGTTCTTTGGTAGGCACGCGTGCGATGGATAACGTCAGAGAGTGGTTGCAGGCCGGCATGGGTTCGAGCAAAGATCGCAAGCGCGCTGTCCTCTCGAGCCGTAAGAGCAGCACTCAGTTTTCCAACGCCTTCATCAATGCTAATCAGGTCGAAAGACTTTCGTCCATATTGTCCCGGCAGCCGTGTGTCTTCAAGTGTCAGTGCGGCCACTCCAGAACGTTCTAACTCCGTCACGGTACGCATCACATTAAGCGCATTACCATACCCATGATCGGCATCGGCGATTATGGGCAGCCGTGCGACGCGGCCTATTCGTGTTGCCTGCTCGGCAAACTCACTCAACGTAATAAGAGCAATGTCTGGAGCACCGAGTACTTGCAAGGAGGCGACGGAGCCACCGAGAATACCGACTTCAAAACCAAGATCAGCGGCAATGCGCGCTGACATTGGATCAAATACAGAGGCGGTTTGGTAAGTAATTTGGCTGGCAAGCAGCGCACGAAACTTATTACGCAGTTCGTGATGAGAGACTTTGGGCATGACTATCTCTGAATTTTTTATTCTAGGGAAAAGTTTTCAAGACATACAACGAGAGGGGATAAACAGCGCCTACGTGATTACATCGCTATTGAGCGGCCACGGCACGGTTACCGTGGTCGTGACCGCCTAGTCAATTCACTTTATAAAACGGACCTGAGCGTTGATTTTGTCGATGACAGAGCCCTTGCGTTCATTGAACCGAAGCTTGTTCTGCTCGAACAAATTGTTGCCTTTGGTATCAATCGAGATAATCAGCGGGCCGAACTCGCGAACGCGATTCACCCACAAGGTTTCCGGCATACCAAGGTCTTGCCACTCGGCACGCACAATTTCTTCAACCTGAGTCGCCGCCAGTACCGCGCAACCACCCGGGAACACTGCGTGAACTGCCTTATTTTCTAGGCACCCAGTAGTCGTTTCAGGACCCATGCCACCCTTGCCCACGATCAGCTTTACTCCGGTTTGCTCGATGAATTCCTTTTCGAACTTTTCCATTCGCATGCTAGTGGTGGGACCTATAGACACCATCTCGAAGGTGCCATCATCTTTTTTGCGAACGATGGGACCTGCGTGAAAAATCGCTCCACCGCGCAGGTCTACCGGCAATTCGCGCTTAAGTTCGATAAGTCGACGGTGCGCTACGTCGCGACACGTTACTAATTGGCCGGTTAGGTAAATGACATCACCGACGTTGAGGTCTGCGAGATCTTCGTCCTTGATGGGTGTGCTGAGTACCTTTTTCACAGAACTACTCCTTCGTGGGACAAGATTTCATAAGACAGGTCAGCGTTGATCCGAATTTTGCCGCGGCGGTGAGCCCAGCAGCCTGTGGAAACGGCCACACCAATCGTTGACGGGTGGCGCGCGGAAGACTCGATATTGACGCCCATAACACTGCTGTTACCGGTCAAACCCTGCGGACCAATACCGATTTCGTTAAGACCATCTTCAAGCAAGCGCTCCATTAAGGCGGCACTCTCGTTCGGGTGACTGGAGTCTACCGGGCGCAGAATTGCCTTCTTCGATAAGCGTGCCGCTGTTTCCACCGAGGTCGACACGCCGACGCCTACCAGCAGCGGCGGACAGGCGTTAATGCCGCGAGAGGTAATCACGTCAAAAACAAACTCAGTGATACCTTCGTAACCTTGGCCTGGCATCAGTACCTTTGCCGACCCTGGCAGAGTGCAACCGCCACCCGCCATATAAACATCGACTATCGCGTAATCAGCATTGGGGATAATTTCCCAGTCAAGCCAAGGGATTTTCGAACCCGTGTTAGTGCCTGTATTTTTCTCGATGAACGTTTCCACGGCATTGTGGCGCAGCGGGCCTTTAATGGTGGCTTCTTTAGTTGCGTTCTCGAGAATACCTTCCAACTCACTGAGCAACGGAAACCCAGCACCGGCAGAGATGAAATACTGAATAACGCCGGTGTCCTGACAACTTGGTCGGTCAAGCTTATCGGCGTAATCTTGGTTCTCGGCCATCGAGTCATACACGGCAATTGCCAGCGGATTTGTTTCTGCAGCGCGCAACTGCGCTGTTTTTTTCTTTACGTCTGTGGGCAGGCGCTTACCAATATAGGCGGTGAATTTCGCCAACGTGTCTGTGAGCGATATAACAGCTGATTCTTTGTCCAATTTACTTCTCCTTACTGCATCACACGGCTATTAGTGCGGACGTTTTCGGTTTAAACGCCAACGACGGGTGGTTTCACGGTCTGGTTCAACGTTAAAGATTCAATTGGGGGGACTTGCTCCGGCACCGGCTGACCATCGAGCACAAGATTCATTTGTTTTCTATCGAGTGCTCCGACCCACTTAGCGATAGCCATGGTGCCCACCGCATTACCAATCGTGTTGGTAATAGCGCGAGCTTCTGACATGAAACGATCAACACCGAGTAGCAGCACCATTCCAGCAACCGGAATGTTGTCCATAGTTGCTAACGTAGCGGCAAGCGTAATAAAGCCGGAACCCGTTACCCCCGCTGAGCCTTTGGAAGTCAGCAACAGCACACCCAATACAATCAGTTGATCCATCAGCGACAGTGGTGTGTTAGTGGCTTGGGCTATGAAGATGGCTGCCATGGTGTAGTAGATGCATTGACCATCGGGGTTGAAGGTCAAGCCTGAAGGAATAACAAGCCCCACTACCGGCTTGGATACTCCGACCTTCTCCAGCTTGGTCATGAGTTGAGGCACTACTGACTCCGACGAGCTAGTTCCGAGAACGGTAAAAAGCTCTTCCTTAAGGTATTTAAGGAACTTCCATAAACTGAAGCCGGATAGGCGGGCAACAAAGCCTAATACGATCACTACGAATAGAAAGCAGGTGAGGTACATAGTCGCGACTAGTTTGCCAAGGGAAACAATTGACCCGAGGCCATATTTACCGACGGTAAAAGCCATAGCGCCACACGCGGCAAGCGGAGCCGCACGCATGATTATGCCGACGATGTGAAACATGCCATGTGAGAACGACTCCAATACATCGACCATGGGTTTCCCACGAGGTCCTAGGTGCGCTAACGCGATACCGAACAAGGTGGAGAAAAGCAGGATCGGCAAAATCTGGTTCTTGGCAAATGCATCAGTAACGCTGGCCGGTATGATCTGCATCAAGAAGTCAGTGAAACTGCCTGTGCTTTGCGCTGCCGCGGTGTAGCTTGCGATGCTCGCGGTATCCAGGGTCGACACGTCGACGTTCATGCCTGCACCAGGCTTGACGAGGTTGACAACTACAAGACCCAACACCAGTGCGAACGTCGATAGCACCTCGAAGTAAATCAATGCCCTCGCACCCACACGACCTAGTTCTTTCATGTTCTCCATCTTTGCGATGCCGAGAACGACAGTGGCAAAAATTATCGGAGCAAAAACCATCTTTATCAGTCTGATAAAAGCATCGCCCAGCGGCTTTAAATCAACGCCAACCTGAGGCCAAAACACACCCAGTGTAATGCCAAGGGCAACACCGATTAGAACTTGCACATACAGCTTTCCTATGAGTCGCTTGACCATAGCCTTCTCCGCATTATTTTTATGAGTCGGATTATTTGCGCGACTGGGTAGTCTTCCGATGCAGGCACAGGCATGCCGCAGTGGAGAGCCGCCTCAGATTTTGTGTGGCTAAACACGATTACAAAGGTAATGGTTTTTTTGAAATGCTGTAATACAATGAAAGTTACTTCATTATTTACTTAGAGTTAATTATGAACCAAGTGTCAGAACTGGCTTTTTTTACCTTGTTAATGAGAGTTGGTAGCTTGGCTGCTACAGCAAGAGAAATGAATCTGACCCCTCCGGCAGTATCGAAGCGACTGGTTCAAATGGAGCAACGGCTTGGCGTACGACTGCTCAATCGAACAACCCGCAGCATCAGCCTCACCGCTGAGGGCGAGACCTACCTTGTCAATGCTCAGCGCATTCTGCGCGAGATCGAAGAAATGGAGCGCCAAGTTTCAAGTAGCCGAGAAGAGCCAAAAGGATTGTTACGTGTAAATGCTCCTCTGGGCTTCGGTAGAACGCACGTGGGGCCTGCGATTTCTTCGTTTGTGAAACGCTATCCTGAGGTAGAGGTACAACTCCACCTGACCGACCGGCCCATCAACTTGCCAGATGATGCAATCGACGTCGCTATCCGCTTTGGCGACTTGCCCGACTCTCGATTGATCGCCCGCAAAATTGCAGTTAACCGCCGTCGGCTGTGTGCTGCACCTGCCTACCTCAAGACGTTCGGCACCCCAGACAACCCCAAAGATCTTATGCAGCATAAATGTATAGTTCTGCGCCAAAACGACTCTGCCTTCGGCAGTTGGCGGTTAAGTCGGGGCAAGCAATCTGAGTCGGTTAAAGTACATGGCAGTCTCAGCACTAACGACGGAGAGGTAGCGCTGAAGTGGGCGCTAGACGGACATGGCATCTTGATGCGAGCAGAATGGAACCTCGCAGACTACCTACGCACGGGTAAGCTGGTCGAAATCTTGGCTGACTATGAAACGCCTCCTGCGGACATCTATGCTGTCTATCTTGAACGCCTCAACCTGTCGGCCAAGGTCTCCTTATTTGTCCAGCATCTGCGTGAGTTCTTCCAACATCATGCGGATGGGCCTAGTGATAGCCTAGTTGCGTGGCAGTAAACGCCTTTTACTAAACGACTCTATGATCCGGCCCAGTCGTGGCAGCCTTTGGCAATGGGTGCTTTATAGTTAGCGAGTCAGCGTCTTTTTGAGAGGCTGACAAAGTCAAAATGACTTACCTTCAAATAATCGATAAATAAACTAACGAATTTAAAAGCCGCTCACAATTTGGCCTTACTAAAAAAGCCCCCCCAGAACCTCCGGCTGCAAATTCATAACAATCAATTCCCCCGTCACCTCAGCCCTTCCCTGCCGCTGATTCGTGGTCGTGTACCGGACCTCAGTCGTCTCAAAATGAAACCCTTCAAACACCCGTCGAATGTCCGGATGGTCGTTGATGCTGACCATCACCTTGCCTTTGCAGCGCCGCATAAAATCAGCCATGCGCTCGTAGTTTTCAAACGGGAAGTCGACGCCGTAGCTGGCGGTCTGCCAGTAAGGTGGGTCCATGTAGTGAAAGGTATGCGGGCGGGCGTAGCGCTCTGCGCACTCAAGCCAGGGCAGGTTTTCAACGTAGGTGCCGGACAAACGCTGCCACGCTGCAGACAGGTTTTCTTCAATCCGCAGCAGGTTGATTGCAGGCGCTGTTGTTGCAGTACCGAAGCTCTGCCCCGAAACCTTGCCACCAAAGGCATGGTGTTGCAGGTAGAAGAAGCGAGCGGCGCGCTGGATGTCGGTCAGGGTTTCCGGGCGGGTCATTTTTTGCCATTCGAATATCTGCCGCGAGCTGAGGCCCACTTGAATTGGCGCACAAACTCTTCCAAGTGGTTCTGCACCACGCGGTACAGGGTCACCAGGTCGCCGTTGATGTCGTTAAGCACTTCGACCGGTGCGGGCTGTGGGCGCAGGAAGTAGAGCGCCCCGCCCCCGGCGAAGACTTCGACGTAGCATTCATGGGGTAGAAACAGTGGAATAAGACGGTCGGCCAGGCGGCGTTTGCCGCCCATCCAAGGGATGATGGGTGATGCTCCAAGGCATGCCGCTTGCGATCGCCTTGGCCTGCTGCGCCGCACCAACATCCGTCAGCATGGCGATATACAGCGTGTTTTGCTCTGCCATGAGTGTGCTCAATCAATGAGTAAACAATCACCCACGTCCGTGCCTGCTCAAGTGTTTTAACAACCTGAACAAGCCAAGACGTGAGTTAGTTTTGGGGGGACCGCAGCTGTGTATGTAGCGTTTAAAAGCGAGGTTTGAAGCCAGGCAAACCGTTGGCTTCGCGACATTCTTTGACGGTTTTGGTAATGCCTTCAGGCGTACATTGGCTTTCGTCTTTTGACCAGTAAATCAGATCTGAGCCAGCTGGATGCCCCGTAACACGCTCAAATTCGTCTAACAGCGGATCTAAAACACTATCAGGAGACTCTTTGTTTGCGATGAAGATTTCCTTCATAAACTCAAAAAATTGAATCTCGGTATAGTCTTCAAATGGCTTGTTCATTGCTTAGTTCGTCCGATGATTGCGCTCAATCAATTAGTCAACAACCTTCCACGTCCGAGCCTGTTCAAGTGTTTAACAACCCGAACAAACCAAGACGTGAGTTAGTTTGGGGGGGAGTGCAGCAGTGTATGTAGCGCTTAAAAGCGAGGTTTGAAACCAGGCAAACCGTTGGCTTCGCGCCATTCTTTGACGGTTTTGGTAATGCCTTCAGGCGTACATTGGCTTTCGTCCTCTGGCCAGTAAATCAGATCTGAGCCAGCTGGATGTTCTGTCAACGATCGGAACTGATCCAAAAGTTCATCCAGTATCTCATCAGGAGTGCCATTGTTATTGGCAGTGAATATTTCCTGCATGAAGAGAATGAACTGTGCTTCGGTGTGGTCAGACATTGTCATTTTCATAGGACTTTCCCCTGTGAATAATCATGTGATTGCTGGGAGTATTGACTCTCAAATTGTCAATGTCATACAACTCACCACCTTCTGATAACCAGTGAATATTCGGCTTGGTGCCGTTGATCATCCGCTCCAGCTCAGCAATGGCCGTGTCGCTTAGGCCGCTGTCAAACAGGGCCAAGCTCATGGTGAACGTGCCCGGTTCGCCCATCGGCTCTAACTGGTGCCACTCGGTGATATCCAGAATGTCCGCGAACGGCTCGACCACCCGGCGCAGCGCGCCCAAGGTGCCCTTGCGCTTGTGAACTTCAAACGCATCCTTGACCACCTGCTGTCTAGCGCCTCAACGTAATGTTTGCTGACCTGCAACTGGCGGCCGTCGCGCATCACCAGCGTGCGAGAAATAAAAGCCCGGTCGCGGTAAACGACCGGATAAACAGGCTTGTCGACCGTTACGGTTTT
>NZ_LLWH01000017.1 GCF_001411475.1 Pseudomonas endophytica
CACGCTAAAACGTGCCCATCAAAAGTCCCTGGCCGACCCGTTGCCCAGCACCACCGCCCGAACACCCGCTGCACCGGGGGCGGTCAAGGCGCCTGCCCCCAACAGCCAGGCCAGCGGCAATGTGGCGATCCCCACCGCCGGCACCCGGTTGCCGGCCCAAGGACGGGTCACGGCGCAGCAGCGCCAGAGCGAACGCTCCACCCAGCGGCCGCACCAGATCAGCGTGTCGGGCGAGCACATCACCGATTACTACTTCGTCAAACGCCAGCGCCGCCGGGCCAAAGTCAACCATAACGGCAAGCTCTACGAAATGAGCCAACCGGGGCACCGTGGCATCGACCATGTGTGGCATAGCGGGTCATTGCCGCTGGGCTACCGCATCAGCGACACCAAGGGCACGGGCGGAGCGTTCCATAAACTGGACACTGCCAAGGCCGTGTTCGCCGGGCTGGAGTACGGCATAGATGCCTATTTGGGGATGGAAGACCAAAAGCGCGTGGAGCGTGCGGTCAACAAACCCACGGTGGGGGATGGGCGGCAACTTAGCCATAAGTGGGTGGCGGCGAAGATTCGGGATGCGGAATTGATTGAAGGGCATATACAGACACTCAGTCGGCAGATCGAAGCTTGGAAAGGAGTGGAGTTCAAGCTAGGGGCTGACACCCATTTCACAGATGGTAAGGCGACCCTCCAGTTGGTGAAGTGTCCCTACGACCGCAGTTTGATCACCGTGGTTGGCCCTAACCACAACCTGCACGAGCGAGCCAAAGGCCCAGTCACGCCCAAATGCTGTAAAGCCTCTGTATCACACCAGATTGGTACCGAGTTCGTTTTGCCTACCCAGATGCTGATCAAGTGAGTGAAATCATGCCCAATTTACCTATCCCCGATTGGCGCCGCTGGTTCAGTTGGAAAATCAGCGAAGCTGATTTTGAACAGCGTCGCGAACCTTACGTGCTCTACAAAAACTACCCAGAGCGTTTCGATGACTTCATGGGCCGTATGCACATGATCACCACCGACTTGCCCAAATATCGCGAGCGTTCCAAACCCGGTGGACTGATGCACTCTACTAATCAAAGACTCTGGGACGCCCTCGACTGGCTCAACTTGCAATATTCCGCTGGTGCCCCGGTGGAGCAATTAGCTGAGGTCTGGCCCTACGCTCTGGAATGGGCTGAAGAATACGGTCACTTCGATGCCCTGTTTGATCAATCGCCCGAGGCCGGTAACTACATGGCTCCCCATGCGGCCTTGCGCACTGAGGAGTACTGGATCGTTGCCCTGCGCCTGACCTGTTTCGGCCTGCTCAGTGGTTACGCGCACTGCATGCCTAGGGTCATGGCATTTCTGGATTACGCCAATGAATTGATGGACGTACGCGACGGTTTGCTGGAGCGTCTAGTGCGCCCGTTTGTACCGGATCGCGGCACGCCGCCGGACACCTGCACTCGGCATTTGCCGTATCGCAAATTGCTCAAGGTGTTCAACAGCGTTCCGGCCAAACGCCCGGAAGTGCTCAAAACCTATCTGGATGAGTGGTACCACGCCAGCCGCCGCGAGCCTTATATCGACCAGCATCAGCAGGGTGGTTACATCCACTACGGCTACTGGTCCTGGGAAGCGGCGGCGGTGACCTGGTTGCTGCGCATCGACGACAGCAGCTACTGCGACATGCCGTTTTACCCCAAAGACTGGGCCAACTTCGCCCGTCAATACCCGCCGCCGCCCCTTGATTCGATCCGTCGCAATGGCGACATCTGCCCGCAAAGAGGTTGGTGGTGGAGCGATGCAAGCAGCGACTCCCTGCGCCGTTTTGAGGCGGGCGACATTTTCCCGGACGCAGGTACCGCCCGTGGCATCACGGTGTGGTACTGGGCGCTCGACCAGCGCAGGGAGGGTTAGGGCATGCCTGATCTTTGATGGCTCAACCTGTAACACAACTCATCTGATCATCCGTTAGCGGGCGCGACCTAAGTAATAGGTGCGCAGGAGTAGTACATGCGAAATATCTGGAGTTACATCACACGCTGGGGGCTGCCGCTGTTACGCCAATTCAACAGCGCTGTGCCCGTATTGATCGGGCTGGCGGTGCTGTTTGCTTTGGTCGGGATCTGGTGGTTAGGACCGCAGTGGGTATGGCGCGAACATAAACCGCTTGCCGAGTGGCACACGCGAATGGTCGCCAGTGTGTGGGTGCTGCTGGTACCTATCGTTATTTGGGCAGGGTGGAGTCGGCGCCGCTATAAGAAGTGGCATGCCGAGCGTCAACACGAGGCCGCAGTAGAGGCTGATCCCTGCCTGCCGTATGTTGAGGCGCAGGAACGGGCGTTGGACCGCAGTCTGGCCAGCCTGCTGGACAATATGGAGCATCGTCGTTCGCTTTATCACTTGCCGTGGTACGTGGTGCTGGGGGAGGAGAATGCCGGCAAGACCAGCCTGATTACCCGTTCCAATCAAAGCTTTTCACTGTCTCATGTGGCCAAAGCAGGGGCGCGTGCTTATCACGACGAGGCGTTGGCTTACACCGTGGATTGGTGGATTGGCCATGAAGCGGTACTGATTGACCCTCCAGGCGAATTTATCACTCAGCCCAAGGCGCTGCCGAGCACAGACCCGGTTGATAAGGCCGGGGCTGTAAAACAGTGCGTTGATAAAGAGAAGCCCGTTTTGCCGGCGGGCACCCACCCACGGCTGTGGCTGCATCTGCTGGACTGGTTATGCCGTAACCGCAGCCGGCGTGCCTTGAACGGCGTGGTGCTGGTCATTGATCTCCAGGCTTTGCTCAAGCAGAGCCCGGAACAGCGCAAGGCGCTGGCGACACTGCTGCGCACACGCGTCTATGAGCTGACCCGGCAATTGGGCACACGCTTGCCGTTGTACGTGGTGTTGAGCAAGCTCGATCTGCTGGAAGGTTTCGAAGAATTCTTCGCCCGTTTGCCGCGCTCAATGCGCGAAGACCTGCTGGGCTTTACCTTCAGCCTAGAAGGTGTGGACGACTTTGATGCATGGCTGGCGGAACTGAGGACACGCTTTGACCATTTTGTAGAGACGTTGAATGATCAGGTACTCGACAGTCTCGGCGAATCACGCGCGCAGGAGGACCGGGATCGTTTGCTGGCCTTGGTCGGGCAGTTGTCTGGGCTGCGCCCGGCGTTGTTCAGTTTTCTCACTGAAATGCTGAGCAGTGATCGGTTCACGACACCGGCTTTAGTGCGTGGGTTGTATTTGTCTTCGGTTTACCAGCAAGGTGAGTTGAGCAATGCGTTTGTCCGCGAAGCAGCGCTGCCACATGGCCTTAAGTCGCCACCGCCGGAGGCGAAACCAGCGGGCGGCACGCTGATTTATTTTGCCCAGCATTTGTTCCAGCGCATCATTTATTCCGAAGCGGGGCTGGCAGGCGATAACGTCAAGGTCACGCAGAGCAAGCGCCGTTTGCTCTTGGCCGGTTCTGTCGTGGCCGCGTTAGGCGGTTTTCTGGTGGTCGGTGGCTGGCAGTTCTACTTCGGTATCAATCGCGATAAAGCGGCTAGCGTCCTGCTTAAAAGCCGTGAGTTCAGTGCGCGAGATATCGACAGCCGAGTGGATGTCACCGGGCGCAATCTGTTGGCACCACTGGATCAGATCCGAGATGCGGTGGCCGTCTACGGTGACTACCGCCAGGCTTGGCCTTTGCTGGCCGAAATGGGTTTATATCAAGGTCGGGCGATTGGGCCGATGGTGGATGTGGCCTACCTCAACCTGCTGTCCAAACGCTTTCTACCTGCCATTGCCGGTGGTGCCATGAATGTCATCGATACTTCACCACCAGGCAGTAGTGATCAGTTGGCGGCGCTGCGCGTGTATCGGATGATCGAAGAGCGCAAGAGCCGTCGTCCGGCGATGGTTAAAGAGTGGATGGCCGCTCAATGGCAGCGTGCTTATCCTGGCCAAGGTCAGGTACAGGCCGATTTGATGCGTCACCTGGATTACGCCTTGCAGTACGCTGACGCTGATTTGCCCCAGTACCGCGGTCGAGTGGCTGAGGTGCAACAGGAACTGCGCAAAGTCCCTCTGGCGCAGCGGGTGTATGCGCGGATGAAGCAAGATGCTCAAGCCAGGTTGCACGCGCCGTTGGACTTGCGTAACGAGGTCGGGCCAGCGTTTAACATCGTCTACCAGCCGCTGGTAAGTGGCGCTCAGTCTAACCATGAGTCAGAACTGACGCTCGCTTCGTTGCTGACCGCCAAGGGTTTTCGCGATTATTTCGAGGCCAATACCTCACAGGTGATTGAACTGGCGATGATCGACGCTTGGGTGCTGGGCGAGCGACAAAAGCTCGACTACTCCGAGGAAGATCGCAAAATACTGACCGAGCGTGTGCGCACGCTGTACAGCGCCGATTATGTGGACAGTTGGCGCCGCGCGCTGAACACGATGGCCGTCACTGACTTCCGTGACCTTGCTCATGGTGTGGCCGTGCTGGAGCAGGTGACTGGCCCGGCAGCGCCATTGCGACGCTTGTTGGAAAGCGTGCGCGACAACACAGTGATCTACCCGCCGTTGGCGGCTGCGGGCACAGCGTTACCCGCAACCGAGGTCAAGCAGCCGCTGGCTGACGAGGCGGGGCAACGCCAAGCGGCAGGGATTCGACGTGCCTTTTCCGGGCTGTCCGATCTGCTCACGGATAAAGGCGAACGCCCTTCTTACTATGATGAGACCCAACAAGCGATCCTGGCGGTCTACGACTACGCCAAAGCCGTGCAAGACCAGCCGGATCAAGGCAAGGCTGCACTCAATGCTGTACTCAAGCGATTCTCGCTGAGCGGTTCTGATCCGATTGCCACCTTGCAGCGGGTTGCCACGGGCCTGCCCGAACCGCTGAATCAGCAAGTCAAGCACCTGGCGGATCAAACCTCACAGGTATTGGTGTTTGAAGCCTTGCGCGAACTGGAAAAACGTTGGGATACGGAAATCTACAGTTTCTACCAGCAACGGTTGGCCGGGCGCTATCCGTTTGCGGGCAGTTTGGTGGATGCGTCTCTGGACGACTTCGAGGCCTTCTTCGGGCCGCAAGGTCGCTTGCAGAAGTTTCAAGATCAGTACCTGAATGTTTTCATCAAAGACAACCTGGACGCCTTGTACTCCAGCCAGCGGGGCGATTATCTAGTGCGCACGGACGTACTGACTCAACTGGAAACAGCCCAGCGTATTCGCGATACCTTCTTTAACCAGCGTGGAGCTCTCAGTGTGCAGATGACTCTGGAGCCGCTGGCCTTGAGCGGCAATCAGCGCAGCAGCCTGCTCAGCAGCGATGGCCAGTTGATCCCTTACAGCCACGGTCCTAGCCAGAGCATCGGCCTGATCTGGCCGAACGTGCTGGGAGATGCCAGTGGAAGTCGGTTGACCTTGGTTAACGGCGCGGGCAACAGTGTCAGCCTCGGCTACCGCGGCCCATGGTCGCTGTTTCGTTTGCTCAACCGGGGGCAACTCAATGCTCGCACTGCCACCAGTGTTGATCTGAGTTTTGTTGCGGGCGACGGCATGATGCGCTACCGCATCAGCGCCGAGAAAGCGAACAACCCTATTACTCAGCGCAGTTTCGAGGGCTTCGTGTTGCCCCGGACTTTGCTTCAGGATCGGTTGAAACCTGGGGTGGGCGAGGTCACGCAGCGTTAAGAAAAAGGGGGGTAGGTAAGCGATAAAGTCAGGTGCTTGAGCAGCTTCAGGCCTCGCTGCCCTTTGCGTGTAAGGACATGCGGGGCATTCTGCCAAGACGCGCCGGAGCAGGGGCAATGGCTTCGTTCAACACAGCCCCGTTGGGCCGCAGCATCCTTACACCCGCCGACTTCGTCTTATCTTATTAACCCCATGCTATTTCTTCGTGCCATCCACATCAGCACAATCATCATGCCTAGCGGGCAAAGGGTGACTGCCAGCAAGCCAATGCTAAGGTCCGAGTGTGCTGAAATGATCCCTACCAGCCACGGAACTAGGCTACAGCCAGCATTACCAAAGGCCGTGAGCACAGCGAACATGGTGGCGCCACCCTGTGGATACGCGTCAGCAGTAATGGCGAGCATCGTCGGCCACAGGCAACTGCCGGAAACACCGGCAGCGATAGCGGCAGTTATTGCTATTGCTGGGGTAGGTGCAATGCTGATGACAATAAACAGGACAATAGTTACGGCGCAGCAGCCCATCATCAAGGGGATAGCCGGCACTTGTTCATGTAGCATGGCAGCGCCAATGCGGCCGATGGCCATGCCGATGGAAAAGCCAGCTAGGGCAAGACCTCCTATCTCTTTCGAGTAGCCCAACCCATGTTCGGCATAGGTCGGCAGCCACTGCGACAAGCCCATTTCAGTTGCTCCGCCTAGAAATATAGCGATCAGGCAAGCGATGAAATAGGGCTGTCTAAAAAGTGATGGCATAGACTCACGCTGCCTGTCTTCTTGAATCAAGGTTGGCAGAGGCAGGCGCAGAAAAATTAAAAAGCTCGCAATCGGCGCAAGCATCAAACCGACTGCAACCATGCGCCACGAAATGTCCCAGGCCAGTGCGACACTTGCGATTAGTAAGGCGCTGACAGCCCCGATACAGAAAAACGAATGCAGCCAGTTCATGGCAGCGCTGCGGCGCTCGGGCTGTAGCGCTGCAACAAGAGGGCTGAGGATCATATCCAGCACTCCCGCGCCAAAGCCCATCAGGGCGACAGCGAATAGCAGCATGGTGTAGGACGGAGCAGCGGCTACAGCACCTAACCCCAACGTTGTGGTCGCGAGCCCTAATAAGATAATAACTCTGGCGTGACACCGATCAGCCAAAGGTCCGGTAGCTAAAATGGCGATGATGAAACTGAGAAACATGATTGCAGGTATTCGCCCAAGTTGCTCTGTGGTCAGTTCTGCAGAAACCCCAAAGGTATGGCTAAACGTTGTGAGATAGACGGGTAGAAAATTAAGCGCCATGGCCAAGCACATCATGGCGCCATAGCACGCATAAAGCGCCCGGCGTTGTTGGTGAGTTGAAGTCTTCATTGCTAATGTGGCTCTTGAGATTAAAAGCGAGTTGAGGTGTGCTCTTGCCATAGGCATTCTGTCCACTCAATCTCAGAAAAATGCGCCGCGAAAGAAGAATCTCCAGGACTACTGGCAAAGAACCCAACGTTGACAGTTTCTTTTGCATGAGCCAGATGAAACATACGCATCATATTGAAGTGCTCACCGTCGACGGAGTGTTCGAGCAAGAAATCACTGTTTCGTCGACTCAAACGGTAATACATACTGTGTGCGGGCCGATCCAGGTTAGCCATGGACCAGTCAGAATAACCATTGTTAGTGACGACAGAGAATAGCTGCTGAAAGCCGTTACTTTGATATTCGATGCCGCTTTTCATCCAGTTATTTTCATCGAGATAAATACAGAGCCCACATTGATCAAAAAAAACCTTTGACTCAAAAGAGACGTTAGCTTTTAGAGACCAAAATGGGTCGTTGCTGACAATAACAGCAGCCGGCGCGTTATTGTACTCAAGGCCGTAATAAGTGCCTCGCCAGAAGTCAGTGTCAGGCGATGTATGAATGACGATTTCGCGCTCAGTGAGCGTTGAGTGTTTGGGCTGATTTATCCAGGTCAAGGCGCAAGCAGTGAATGGGTTCATTGTTATATATTCTCGGCAAACCATTGTCTTATATCATCAAGGCTATTAACGCAAAGGTCGGCAGCACTTAAATCTTGTTGACCCGAATTAGGATTGATTAGGCCGATGCAAAACATACCGGCCGCCTTCGCACCTGCAACGCCATGGTGGGAGTCTTCAATGACCACGCATGAGTGAGGCGCAGCACCTAACTGCTCGGCTGCTAATAGAAAGATTTCAGGGTTAGGTTTGCTCTGTTTGACATCGTCACCACAAATCACATGATCAAAATAGGCGCGTAATGTCGTTTCACGCAAAATATGGTTAACAAGTTCACCGCAAGATGATGAGGCAACGGCACAGGCCATGTTATCTGTGTTTAGTTTTTCCAGTAGAGAGTGCGCGCCAGGCATCCTCGGCGGCGGTTCAGAATGTAAAGCGAGCAACAGTTGTTGATGATGCTGAGCCACAAGAATCTCTAGAGGTTCGCTGAGTCCGAATTCATTTTTGATGGAATTCCACATAGATCGTTGGGTAGTGCCGACAAAGCGCGATAAGTCTTTCTTATCGAGTTTAACCCCGTGGCGTTCGAACGATAAAACTTCTTGCGCCATATAAAATGGTTCGCTGTCAATGAGCACCCCGTCCATGTCGAAGATAACGGCGTTAATGGTTTTCATCAATGCGTACTCTGTAAAATAGGCTCGCGTGTAAAGTGCAGTAAGTTGTAATTGGTGCGGGCTTCGAAGTTGTGCAGGTTGAACAATTTCGTCATTTCAATATCGTCATAGCCTTCGCCGTCAGTGAGTGTGGTTGTCGACGAGCCACCAATAATAATAGGGAGTTGCATGAGGATGATTTCATCAACTAGATTGAGATTAAACATGTGCCAGTTCAAATGGCCGCCACCTTCAACCATGATGTGCTTTATTCCACGTGACTCCAACATTGCAAATAATGTTTTAAAATCTACGCTCTTAGCGCCGACGAACAGCACCTCTTTTCCGCATGCTCGGATCTGCTCAATCATCTGATGATCCCGCGCCTGCTCGGTTGTCACGACAATAGTATCGCCCGGAGAGCTTAAAATTTTTGCAGAGGCTGAGAAGTCCAAGGATGCCGTCGGAATGATCCGTACAGGGTCACGCCCAGATCCGTAACGATTAGATAATTGAGGGTCATCTGTGACAATTGTATTGCGCCCTACCATGATGGCGTCTACTTCGCCGCGAAACGAATGAATGAACTTCATGTCTTCGTCGTTGAAACGCGTGAACAGCCCTTTGCTGGAGCCGCCATTGCCCAGGGTCAATTTGCCATCAATTGAAATCTGGCTGAATACAGTGACTTTCACGGTGTGTCCTTAATTTAAGCGAGCGTTATAGGTAATGGGGGTTGGGTGTGAATACGATCTTCACCGCAGGTGTGCAGGGGTTGTTTAATAACTCGTCGAATGCGTGCGAATAGTTCTCTAGGGTATAGCGGTGAGTTACCAGCTTCGCTAACTCCGGAAGCCGGCGCGCAATGTTAAGTGCCCGAGGGAAATGCTGGTTATATTCGCCGGCTGCAATGAGGCTTATGGCATTGATAAGAAAGTGCTTTGCGGGGAGTGGGTATTGATAGTTGCCGTTGAACCCGAAGAGAATTATTCTGCCGCCTCGGCGTACAGAGTGGGTAGCTGTTTCAAGCTGGTTTCCAACAGTATCAATGACAGCATCCATTTTTTCTTGAGTGCTCAGGCGCATCGCAAGTTCATTAGGGTGCACAACATCTAACCCAAGCGATCTGCCAAATGCAATACGCGAGGTGTTTGAGTCAGTGGTCAGTGTAATGATGCCCATCGAGCGAAGTATCAATTGTGCAACTAGACTCATGGGCCCTGAACCCAAGATTAATAAACGTTCTCCTGGTATGAGGGACGCTTTGTCAATGTTGTTTAAAATACAAGCAATCGGCTCAATCAGTACACCTGTTTCCCAACTTATATCATCTGGCAAAGGGTGCACGAAACGTTCATGAGTAATGAAGCGTTGAGCAAAGGTTCCGTGCTTGTTGACGCCAGCTATAGCCAAACCGTTGTTTTTTTTACCGTTGCACAAATGTGTTTTAGCTGCGCGACAGTGCTCACAGTTAGCGCAGTACTCATTAGGGTCAATCACTACTCGCATGCCGGGTCTTATGGTAGTTACATGCTTGCCGACATTGAGAACGATACCGACGGCTTCATGACCTCTAATAATGCCTATCTGTCCCTCTTCACGTCCTGCCAAAACCGCTAAGTCCGTTCCGCAAATACCAGATAGCACAATGTCTATTTCAATATTATGAGCAGTCAATGCGTCTATAGGTTCGTGATTTATCAGGCTAAGCTGTTGCTTGTCAATCAAACTGATCGCTTTCATACACTATTAACCGCTTCAATACATTGGCCAGAAAACTCGCGATAAAAAGCTATAGCGGGGAGATGGCGAGAAGGATATAAGTTTTTTATTACTTTAGGTGCGGCGATTATGCGCAGAATTTGCGGGGTGTGACACTTTGATAAAGGTTTCAAAAAAATTCGTATTGATTCGCTTTGTGTCAGTATTAATTTGATATTGAATTGATTGAGGTGGGATGTTTTGTTCGTGATGTTGAGGCTTGATTTTTAATCAAATTATAGGCGCTATAGGGCTTTTAATGCCCAGTCATAGTTCCACACGTTTTTTTACGAAGTTATTTAACGTAACGATTTCAGCAGATTCCATCCTATGAGTGTCAGAGGATCGCGCTGGCTACGCGGCATTAACTTCTCTTGCCCAGTCCGGGTCGGTGACGGATAACTTCAATGAAACTCGATGCGTCGTAGTTTAAATGCGCTGTTTAGATGAAAAGTGGCGAGATATGCCTGAGCGTTTTGGCTTGTGGTTAACGCTAAGTCAACGGTTTCGCGTATGGCGCAATAGCCGATCTTTCGATCAGATGCTGAGGCCATCGTCGATCACATCAATTTGGGTCACTGGCTTGATCTGACAGTCTCTCAAATCGTTTTCAGGGTGATTCGCTGGTGCCGTTAAAGTCCGATCTGATGACAGCAAAAATGAATGTGTTACAACTGGTCAGAGCACAAACACGTCAATGCCTCAATTCCGCTGAATGTATACCACGGGTCAGGATCGCTACAGCTCAAGTCTGCATGAGCATTTGACGTTGCCAAAAGGCCCTTTAGCGGTGGCGCAAAACGCATGTTCATGAACTCCTGCGGGCTCTTGTGGGCTTTGACCTCATGTTGGTGCTGACCCAGGACGAATACTATTAGCTCGAATGGGCTAGAAGCATTTGGCCCCAGATCTTGAGAGTTCATGTATCGCTTACTCTAAAGGCCATAGATCAAGGCATAAACACGCGGGTTTCCCGCAATTGCCTGGCCGCTTCAGTCATCAGCATCACGGCGACTTGATCAATGTGGCGACTCTGCCAATTGAAACCCGCATCTTGGTTGTAGTGATTGTTGAAGGCACCGATTGCAGCACTGGTGTGCACCTGGGCATTGACCAAGTCAGAAGGTAAACCGCTGGCCGCTCGGTCCAGACCGTGATGCCAATAGGCGCTCAAGACCATCTTCATTCGTACTTTAGGATTGGTGAGCACATGTTGGATCTCCCGCTCACGAGACTTATCTTTCAACACGTTAAGACGTTGCGCCTCTATATCACTAAGCGTTTGATTGAAAAAGTCACGCTCCAGTTTGGTCCGAACCGGTTGCGCGATTGCCTCTAGGCTGTCGAGTTGGTTAAACAATTCGAGCAGTCGGTTCGCGCGCGGGGCAAATAGCGAGCTCCTGTGCAGCACTTGAAGTTTGGGCCGGTCGTTGAGCATTTCGCTGTTGGGTGCATGAGCAATGTCGTGAAGTCCGGCGTGTTGCAGCAGGTTTTTTACACAGTCTGTGGCGCCAGATTCGACGGTGCACTGATTAATTGAGCCGGTCAAAACAAACTCTGCTCCCAGCAGGAATGCGCTGGCGGCCGCTTCGGGTGATCCGATCCCGCCGCCGGCGCCCAATGTGATTGTTTCCCGATAGTTAAAACGATTGATCATTGCGCTGCGCAATCGCGTCATGCTCGGAAAAATTAACGCCAAGCTACCTCCAAGCGTTGGCCCGGCAGGGTTGGCTTGTACACAGAGGTCATCGCACAGGGGCACGGACTCGGCCATGAGCGCTTGATCGGGTGTGATCAACCCCTTCGCCAGTAGCGAATTAACCCAATAAACCGGGGGCGGACTCATAAAAAGTTCGGCCACAGCAAGGCTCATGACTTTGGCCAGAATACGGTGCTGACACTGGATATTGCCTGCTGCATCGCGCTGCAGCCCCGCGATGCGATAGTGCACCAACGGTTCCGTTATGGTGTTAAACCCTGATACTTCGATGCGTTGCACGCCGTGCTTGAGGCACAGCTGCACAAGTCTGTGCTCCCCTCGCTCGTACGTTGTGTCAGGCGTCAGGTTCATGCCCCAAGAAGCACCCGGTTTAAGTGTGCTCAGAACGTCCAAAACTGCGGCTTCTACTGCTTCAAGGGGCATGCCTGCCGTCCCAAGGTAGGCGAGCATGCCAGCGTGCGCCATACGCTGCACCAAGGCCGCGGAACTGATACCGCGAAACATGCCGCCCGCGACATACGCGTAGTCAAGACCATGGCGCTCACGAAATACTTGGCTGCCCAGCCTTTGGGCGTCAGTGGGCGGTAATGCGTAATCAACGTGAGCGGCGGGCGTGCTCGCCGTGGTACGGATCTCTTCGACGAACTTGCCAAGTGCCTGAGTGCAGGGTTTTTCGGCAACAGCACTGAGTGCGGTGTAAGTGAAATTGCCCTGATCCATCACGTAACGCACACTATCAACCCATAACACCGGGCTGGTGATCTGCTGGGCCAATAAGGCGCCCACCTGACCTTTGGGATAGGGCAAGGCCGTTGCATTGGCAATGACTGGAATCAACGGATCATTTAGGTCAAAGCCCTGCAAAAAAATCTCGAATTGGCGTTGAGCCGCCTGCATATGAGGCGAGTGAAACGCGCCACTTACATTTAGCGCTACGCATTGAATGCCCTGAGCTGACAGGCAATGCGCTGCCGCTTCAATCAACTGCGTCTCACCCGCCAGCACTAACTGGGTGGGTGAGTTGTAGTTGGCCAGCGTCAACTGCCCCAAGCCTCGTTCATCCAGTAACGTGCGTAAAGCGTCGGCACTCATGCCCAGCACAGCCGCCATAGAACCACCGCGGGCTTGGCTCATGAGCAACCCCCGTTGTTGCACCAGGCGTAATCCGGTTTCGACATCGAAGCATCCTGCGGCCAGTAGCGCGCTGTATTCCCCCAGGCTATGGCCCATGACAGCGTCCGCTGCAATCCCTTTTTCGCGCCAGCGGTAATAGTGCAGCGCCTGCACCATGAACAACGCAGGTTGGGTGAAAAGGGTCATGCGTAATTGATTGTCAGGGTCCTCTAGGCAGAGTTTGTCAATGCGATAGCCCAGTAGATCGGATGCCATTTGTGTCAGTTGCGGGTAATCGCGCCACAACTGGCCTCCCATTCCTTTGAACTGGGACCCCTGTCCGGGGAAAAGCAGTACGTGCATGGCGCTGTCCCTTCTTGATAGAGGCTGGCGACTGTTCGTGCCCCAAGGGATTTAGGCAGATCGTTGCCCGCTTGAATACTGGTAGAACTGACAGTATTCAAACTTTCTTGAAAACGTTAAAACTCACGCTGCAGGTGCAGTATTGCCTACACAGGGACATTTCATGGCTGCTTGAATGGATTCGACTGTTTACCCGAGGTCATCCTAATTTCAGAGGTCGCTATGAATAATCTGCTCGCAGCATGCGTCCGTGCTCTTGCGCGGGGAACCTCTGTTCATGAGCGCTCATCAGATACGGCTGCACATCCGTGTGATCCGGTGCTGCGTCACCCAACACTCGACGACTTGCCGCAGTTGGTCACCCTCGACCGGCTAACCCAGCCTGTGTCGTTACACACCTCTGCGACAGAGCTGAAACGCCGCATTACCGTCACACCCCGCTCGATTTTAGTGCTTGAGGTGTCCGGTATCGTCTGTGCGGCGCTGTATGCACAGCGTATCGCTGAGGTCCCCGCGCTGCGCAGCACCGATTACGCTCGCTGTATTCAACTGCATTGTGACGACGGTCAACACATCCAGTTGCTCGGTTTGTACGTACTGCCTGAATTCCATGGGCGGGGGTATAGCGACATGTTGATCGAGTCGATATTGCTTTACGCGCGGTTGTTGGGGGGAGTGAGGTCTGTGGTGGGGGTTACTCGATGCGCCGCCTATGCCCAGCACAACACAGATATGGACCTGCTCACTTACATTCGCGCGCGCAACGAGCGCGGGCAGATACTCGATCCCATGCTGCATTTTCATGTCTCACACGGTGCACACATTCGTGAATTGCTAACCA